>JBBSDG010000094.1:0-12147 GCA_038249635.1 Bacteroidales bacterium
GATTATTGCATCCGCTGTATATCTGGCACCATCCGAAAGGATAACTTCCTTTACTTCGCCATCAAGGTTCAGTGTTTCAACCAGGATATTGGCTTTTATATCACAGCCAAACTTTTTAGCCTGGTTGCGCATAATCATCGAAAGCTGGTAACCACTTACGCTCTCAACACCAGGATAATTGGCAATTTTATGAGTAAGTATCATTTGACCGCCAATAGTGCCTTCGCTTAAAATAAGCGTCCGTACCCTGGCACGCGACAGGTAAATGCCTGCCGTAAGCCCGGCAGGCCCTCCGCCTATCACTATTGCATCGTAATGAGTATTGGTTTCCATACTATTATTTTGACTCAGCAAATTCGTTCTCCAGGATGGCTGTTACCTGTGTTTTGTTTTGAATGCTTGAAGTTGCTTTCACCAGTTTGCCATTTTTGTAGTACATGGTAAATGGAATGCCCATGAAATTTTTAACTTCCGGTGTATTGCGGATCACGTGCGATTCGGGATTGTCGAATTCCATATCGGCAAATTTTACATGGGCATACTGATCTTCAATATCTTCCATTATGCCATAAACCGGAATACACATCGGACCCATACGGCCGCAGCATATCATTACGTTTTCGTTTTCGCTGATTAATTTCTGATGGTCAGCAGCAGTTTCTATGTGTTTTAGATTTGTGTAAAGCATTTTTTTTAGGGGTTAGGGGGTTGGGGGTGATTTTTAATTTACAATTTACGAGGTACGATTTACGATTTGGGGACGATTTATGATTTACGATTTATGATTTACGAGGACAATTGGGGATTGGGGTATTTTTCTGGGTTTCGACAAATCGTAAATCGTCATTCGTAAATATTTAAAGGATTTTGATCTCATGCGTGATTTCCATCGCTTTGCGATAAACAAAAGAAACTCCACAATAGCGTTCCTGCGAAAGGTCAATGGCTTTCTGTAATTTTTCAACATCCAGGTCTTCACCTTTGAACTCGTAAGTAATATGCATGGCCGTGTAGTGTTTAGGATGTTCTTCCGTCATTTCGGCTTCAACCTTTACGTTGAAATATTCGGGTTCGATACGCATTTTTTTAAGAATGGAAATAACGTCCATTCCAGTGCATCCTGCCAGGGCGGAAAGCATCAGTTCTTTTGGTCGTGCGCCTTCATCGTTGCCACCTCCAACAGGTAAAGCATCCATAATCACATGATGACCGCTGACGACAGCATCAAATTTCATATTGCCTTGCCATAATGTATCTACTGTATGTTTCATGTCTGTTTTATTATGTTTTGATTACGCTGCAAAATTATAAAAACCCTCTAAGCGAAATTGAAAGTTCTGAAGTACCTGCACAAGCAATTATTTAAGATTGCTTAACTTATTAATTGTTGCAATTGTTCCAACTATTGTAATTAGTATTGTTCCTACTTTTGTAAACTGAACGAATCCCAGATATGAAGACATATTCAGCTATTGACGATTGTGTACTTGGCGGACTCGAAGCTCCCTGCTTCGCTAATCTGCTGCCCGATGAACTTGAATTAATTAAAGACAGCAAGATACAAGTCTTGTTCCGGAAAGGCGAAAGTCTTACAAAGCAAGGCGCCTTTGCCTCAAGTGTGTTGTTTGTGGTCGAAGGGTTGGTGCGTCAGTTTGTTACCGGTGATGCAAACCATGATTTTAACCTGCGGATTATCCGAAGTGGCGAATTTATTGGGCTTTCGGCTGCTTTCAGTTCGCACGGCTATGATTATTCAACGGTTGCTTTAAAAGATACATTGGCTTGCCTTATCGAAAAAGATGCTATCTCAGGACTTATAAAAACAAATGGTGTTTTCGCATATGGACTGATAAACAGGCACTGCGAAAGCGATAGCTCATTATACGGAACCATTCGCAGCATGATGTACAAGCAAATGCACGGCAGGCTTGCCGATGTATTGCTTTACCTCGACACTATCCGTTACAATAACGAAAGAATTTTCAGCTATCTTTCGCGGAAGGAAATTGCCGATTTTGCTGGTCTGTCAATGGAAAGCACGGTTAAACTGCTAAAAGGATTTGAGCAGGATGGCCTTATCAGGTTAATAAATAAAGACATCGAAGTACTTGACGCGAAGGCGTTGGTTGAGATTAGCAAACGCGGGTAACCTATACAATACATTATGGATCTGAAATTACTTTTAAGCGGCTTTGTTGCCATACTGGCCCTGGTAAATCCGGTGCAAAAAATATTTGTGATTACTTCGCTCCAAAATCAGTTTACGGATAAGGATTTAAGATATTTATCCATAAAAGCTTCCATCACCGCGTTTGTAATCCTGGTATTATTCATATTTCTCGGGCAGGCTATCTTCAATTATGTTTTTCATATTCAGCTTTATGCTTTCCAGGTTACCTGCGGTGCGGTATTATTTTATAATGGTATATCTGGACTTCAAAAAGGTGTTTTTTTACAGCTTGATCAAAACGTAAAACTGAAAGATCTCTCAGCAGTACCCATTGCAATTCCTATGATTGCCGGGCCTGCAACCATTACCGCAGCTGTTACTTTCCCTGCGCATTATGGATGGCTAATTACCATACTCAGTATTTTTGCCGCTTTGGGTGTTAACCTGCTCATGATGCTATACTCGCGTCCGATTGGTAATGTTCTTACAAAGTTCAATATCATGAATGCGTTGATCCGTATTACAGGGCTTATTGTGGCAACCATAGGTGTGCAAATGGTTTTTACAGGGATTTCGAACTTTATTACAACTATAAAAATCTGATTCCAATTGACAATCAAAAATCGAATGCCCTTATTTATGTTGATAGGAACTGATGCGAATACAAGGGTTGATTTGGGAAACATTGGCTTTACAATAAGCAGTGATTCGAATCAACCGGAGTGAATAAAAACCAGATAAAATGGAGTAATCGCGATTCATCTGGAAGCAAAGATTATGAAATTGTAAGCCTTTGGTTAAACATTACATATTCTCACGCCGTTTTTTTTGCTGCGGGATGGATGTTTCCAACGTTCAAAAAAATCTGAAAAGTAAATAAATAACCATTTTGATAATGATTTCAACAAAGCTAATATCTGCACTATGAGTGAATTTGATGCCAAAGCCCGCGACTGGGATAAAAACCAGCGTTATATCGACCGATCCGAAGCCGTTGCCAAAGTACTTCTGCAAATGATTCCGGTTCATGCCACGATGAAAGCCATGGAATACGGCTCAGGAACTGCTTTACTCAGTTTTGCGCTTAAAGATCAATTTTCCGAAATCACGCTGATGGATAACTCGCGCGAAATGACATTAGTTACAGAGGAAAAAATTGCTGATCAGACGATCCAAAATATGAAACCGCTGTTTTTTGATCTGGAACGCCAGGATTATCCTGAATCATTTGATATAATTTATAATCAGATGGTTATGCATCATATTTCTGATATCGATGCGATGCTGTTGAAATTCTATAATTTATTGAACATGGGCGGATACCTTGCTATTGCTGACTTGTATGCCGAAGACGGTTCGTTTCATGGCGAAAAATTTAAAGGACATCGTGGATTTGATGCCAATGAACTTGCAAGCCAGTTAAAAGTAATTGGATTTCAAGATGTTAAGTTTCAACAGAGTTATGCTATTACAAAAACTGACGATGATGGAACTGTGAAGGAGTACCCTATTTTTTTGCTCATAGGTCAACGGGCTTAAACTACTTATTTTCAGAAACAATCGCGGGAAAATTTATTTTGTGAATGAAAAAATCAAAAAAAGCCAACTAACTGCACCAAACAACGTTTTGTTTACTATCTTAGCATCGTTTTTGGCTTAAGCCTTACTCAGGAATAATAATTTTAACAAAAAGGTGAACAAATACATTTTTTAAAAAACAACTGATCAAAACAACTGTTTGTATTGTTCAGCGTTTCAAATTGCATTTTTATTAATTCATTAACAACCATTTAAAAAAACAAATTATGAACAAATCAGAATTAATTGACCATGTAGCCGAAGCTGCAGGAATCACAAAAGTTGTAGCAAAAAAGGCAATTGATAGCTATCACGAAGCCGTTGCCGGAGCTCTTAAAGGTGGAAAACGTGTTGAAATTTTAGGTTTTGGCTCATTTTCAGTAGCAACCAGGGAAGCCAGAACAGGCCGCAATCCTAAAACAGGTGAAGCTTTACAAATTGCAGCTAAGAAAGTTGCTAAATTTAAGGCTGGTAAAGAATTGTCTTCCAATCTATAAGTTATTAACCGGCTGATTTTATAGCAGTTGGTACTGATGAGCGTTCATTATCCTGTTTCAACAGGTTATAATGAACGCTCTTTTTTATGTTTTTCAACAAGTCTTTAAAGTATAAATATTACGAAAACAACATTTCTCACAATTGCTGCGGCCTTTTCCTATGTTTTAGTTATAGGCTGTAACCTTGCTAAAAAAATAGTATAAGAAAATAAGCACAATCTTCGGACCCGATTTATTATGCCTCAGCACTTCCATTTTATCCATCATAAACCATACGGCTATCTTTGCCAGTTTGTGTGCGAATTGCCTAAGAAAAAACTCGTAGGCTCCTTATACGATTTCCCCGAAGGCACCATGGCTATTGGCCGGCTGGATGAGCAGAGTGAAGGCCTGTTGTTGCTTACCACGGATGGACAGATGAGTGAATACATCCGCAGTAGGAAGATTGAGAAAGAATATTATGCACAGGTAGATGGACTGATTACCGATGAAGCTATTGAAAAACTTCAGCTTGGCGTGGAAATAGGAATCCGCGATGTGAAATATCAGACAAAGCCTTGCAGCGTTTTCCGTTTGGAGCATGATCCTGGTTTTGCGCCCCGAACCCGAAAAATCAGAGACGAGCGTCATGGGCCAACATCATGGGTTTCGATAACTCTTACCGAAGGCAAATACAGGCAGGTTCGCAAAATGACCGCTGCTACTGGCTTTCCCACCTTACGTTTAGTTAGAGTACGAATAGGTGAAATCTGCCTTGGCGATTTGATGCCTGGCGAGGTAAGGAATATTGAAAATCTTGCAGAGTTTGTGCTAAAACAATCCTCTTCCGATTCATGAAATGTAATGTCCGGAAAAATGGTTGTTCATTCATTGAAACCCGTTTTTCTGATGCTAAATGGGTGCTTCGAAGCAAAAGGTATTAAATTTCGATATTTTTGTAACTGAATCATGTGTTGCATTTGTGAAAGGGCAAGCCGGATACCTGCTGATTCTATTGAACACTACCAGTGAAATGATTGTTTTAAGTATCTATGAATCGTTTGCCAATCCAAAGCCTGATTATTTTTATCCGACAAACCGTAAAACACTTGCTGTTGTTTTCAGTTCTGGTTGCATTCCTTTGTATTCATGGAATTAGCCGGGCTGAAGGCACCAAGCAGTTGGAACCCTATGGAATGACTAAATCGGTTTGCAGGCTGGTGCTGCTGCAAAACCCGGCTGAATACAGAATCCCTTTTGCTTTGGTCGGTTGCCCCGAAGAATACCGTCTGAATATTCATATCAGTCATTTTGAAACAGAAAAAATCTACCTGGGTTTTGGCGATATCATCGATTATTTTTATGATACGACTATTTACCATGATGTAAGCTATCAGGTAAAAGATCCGAATGGAAATGTGGTTTCAGGCAGTAATCTCCGGCCAATGCCCCCTTCCATTCCCGGGGGTGTCGGCTTTATCAGTAACAGAACTGAGGTTGAGATCGGACCTGATATAAATAATTCAGGTTCGGGCGGTTATAAGCCAATGATAATAAGCCCTTTGATGAATGGCGACTATTATATTGAATTTCAAATTCCTGCTTATGTTATAAATCATATCCGCACATTTGAGTTCATTGATATTACTGTTGCCAACGGGAATACGCCTGTTGCCGGACGATTATGGAGTAAGGCCTGGCAACTCGGCTCGGGCAGCACTACGGCAGAGAAAAGTGCATCATATTCTAAATTTTATATTTATACCAACGACAGTATAGTTACCCGTTTCGATTGCAACGGCATGGCTGGAGGAGTATGGAATATGTACAGCAACGAGTGGGGCTGCTCAAATACTGGTACTTGGAATGAACGTCGGAGATCCATCACCGGTAATACATCAGTTCAGCCGGAATATAAAATATTTCTAAACGATCCTGATCCAACTGTTTTTCCATCGGGGCACATCGGTAAAATGAACGAATTTAAAGTGCTTACTGGTGATTGCGACACGGTTATCACTTTTGCAACGGTAGTTAGTAAAGCCGGAAATATTGAGATAATGATTGATCTGCCTCCTTTTAATTACCAGGGTAACGAAGATGTTAAACTTATATACAAGGTAAATCCGGGATATAATGTGCTTTTGCCTTCCTGGGATGGGAAAGACGGCTACGGAGTTCCGATTGAAAACGGAACTCAGGTTAAAACCAAAATGAGCTTCCTGAATGGTCTTTCCAATGTACCGCTCTTTGATGTTGAAGATAATCCAAATGGTTTCAAAGTTGACCTGCAAAGACCTTTGCCGGTTGCTGGCTCCGCTAAATTAAAGCTATATTGGGACGATACTAAGCTTCCATCTGGCAATGGATCCACCAGCAATATAATGGATGGCTGTCTTCATAATGGGAATAATCCTATATCGGGTTGCCATGAATGGAAATTTAAGGACAATAAATCATTAGGAGACGCCAACACCATAAATTCGTGGTGGTATTTAATAACCGACGACTCTTTAACCAATCCGATCACTCTTAAGTTCAGGCCATCATCGGGTCGTATTACCGGGCCAACTGATATCTGTCCGGGTCAATCCGTTTATTTCCAGACTATCCCAATTGATTTTGCAAAGCAATATAACTGGCATTTATCAGGACCGGGTACCGATCTTAATTTTGTGGAAACAGCTCCTGATTCTTCAATTTTCCAGACGTTTCCGGCATCTATGAAACCGGGGAATTACAGTATTTCTGTTTTTGGGTATAATCCTCAATGCCTGGATGGAAACTCTGTAAGCCATAATTTTACTGCACATCATCTGCCTGTAGCAGCTTTCGCGAATGATTTTCCTTGCCAGGGAGCAGGAATAACATTTACTGACCTAAGTATTGCAGCCGATGCAACGCTGACTCAATCTACCTGGAATGTTGTTCAATCCATTTCCGGGATACAAAGTGATTTTTTTACCAATCCTGCAGTCATCGTGTTTGATGATGCGTTAAATTATAGAGTTACACTTGAGATTACTGATAAATTAGGATGTACTGAAACGGTTAGTAAAATTATAACCGTAACACCAAAGCCGAATAGCGACTTCAGATATACCGAAAAATCAGTTAAAAAGATAGGCGATCTTCATTTTGATAATCTTTCAACCGGAGCAATAAGTTATTTCTGGGACTTTGGCAACAATGCTACATCAACTTTGTCGAACCCTGATAAGTTGTACACCATTGAAAACAATTATACCATAGCCCTTATAGCAACCAGCAAGGAGGGTTGTATGGATACTGCTATACAACAATATTATTATATGCCGGGTTTCTGGCTTCCGAATGCTTTTTCGCCTGGAAATGATAAGATTAACGATGTTTTCAGGCCAGTAACCCAGCGCACTACGCTTGCGCCATACCAGCTTCTTATATACAACAGGTGGGGACAGCTTATTTTCAGCAGCACAAATCCTGAGTACGGATGGGACGGAACATATTTGGGCAAGCAATGCGATGCCGGTCTTTACAATTATATTGTGCAATACCGGAAGGGTGAACTTGGAAGTACTGAAACCGTTACTCAACGCGGGGGTGTGAGTTTAATAAGGTAAATCGCATAATTAAAATTAGTGAATTTTTTGTAAACATTTCTCTTCTTTCATAAAGTTAAATAGGATTTAGTCTAATAATTTTTGTAGTAAAACAAGAAATAAAACTGTATTTTTGGAGAATAGTTAATTACTTTTTTCATGAACCTTCCTTTCTATAATTTTCTTTTAAAATTGGGCTTTTCTGAACAAGAAGTTCAAGCGGACTTAAAAGAAAATATATTTTGCCATTCAATTGAAAAGGAGAATCTGATATCAATTAAATTCATCCACACTTCAACTGTTGTTGATATTTCAAATTATCATCAATTACTGTGGAACAAAAATTCCGACTCGGTTTTTGTTGCTGTTTCAGATCAAAAAACTTATCTGATTAACGTAAAAGAAAAACCGGATACAGATAGACCGCTAAAAAGTAATGTTTGTTTAAAATCATTTAATTATGGGATTAATAGTACTGGTTTTGATGATATTGACCTTGAATTAATTTCGAAAAATTCTATTGACTCTGCTTACTTCTTTGACTTTGTTAGTAAAAATCAAAGAAAGGGTCAACCCGTCGATAAAGATCTCCTTTTAAACCTTTTGGCTCTTAAGAATGATTTGGTACAAGATGGTAATGAAAAAATAATTCACCTTTTAATACTTAGATGTCTCTTTATAAAATACTTAGAAGATAGATGCATCTTCGAAAATGATTATTTACTAAATATTCTCGAAAGCAAAGATAAAATTGAACTAATTAAGGCTTTTAATGAAATAACAAAGATTAATGGCGATGTTTTTAAATTCGACCAGTTTGAAACATCTGATCTTAAGCCTGAGTATTTAGGTAAATTGGCTCTGTTTTTCAAAACGGATTACAGGTCATTACAATCAAAACTTTTTCCTTATAAGTTTGATTTGATTCCAATTCAACTAATTAGTCATGTTTACGAAGCATTCTTAAAAGGTGATGCTAAAAAGGGGAAAGGAATATATTATACGCCTCCTTTTTTGGTCAACTTTATGTTGACACAAACCTTTTCCCAGAAAGTAAGTCAAAATATCCGAGCTAAAATTTTGGATCCGGCAGTTGGATCCGGCGTTTTTCTTGTTGAAGCTTTCAAAATTATCCAGAAAGCTTATGGTAAAGAACTGGACTTCAATACGAAAAAAAGAATTCTGGAAGAGCAACTGTTTGGAATCGACATTGATGAAAATGCTTTGCAAATTGCTGCCTTTAGTTTATATCTGGCATTATTGGAAACCGAAGATCCTTCATTCATTAAAGCAGAAATTAAAAGGGCAAATCCTATTCTGCCAAGTTTAATTGGCAAAACGCTTATTCCCGGAAATTCATTAACTGACGATATTTTTCCAGATATCGTTTTTGATTGTATTTCATCTAATCCACCATGGGGCTCAGTGCCAACAGAAACAAATAAGACCTATCTGAAAGAACGGGATGCAATTGATAATAAACAGGGCAATTATCCCGAATATAAACATGTTGCAGATTATGAAAGATCTCAGGCATTTCTTACACGAGTAAATAGGTGGGGAGATAAGAATACTACGTTTGTATTAGTTGTTAAGAATTCAATTTTCTTAAATGATAAAACTCAGGACTTCAGGTTAGATATTTTGAAAAGGTATATGATCAATACTTTTTATGAACTTTCCCATTACAACAAAATACTATTTAAGAAAACAGTTATAGGAGAAATAGCTGGCGAGAAAATTGAACTTGGGGCGAGTGAACCATGTGTTGTAATAATCTTTCAACAAAAATTATCTGATGAAGTAAATAGTATAAATTATATTTCTCCTAAGCTGACTAGTTTTTCAGAACACTTTGAATTGATTCATTATACCAGTCGTGATAAGTTTGAGTTACTGCAATCTGAATTTATCGAAAAGGATTCGTTATGGAAAGTCTTGGTAAATGCTGATGTTGAGAGTCATGAATTAATTGTTTCTAAGCTACAAAATCAAAAGGAGTTAGAAATTGAAGCCAGAGTCGGATTCCAGCCGCAAAAAGAAATGGAGTTACTGGGTGAGCCTATCTGGAAAAAAATAATTGAGCCATCAGATTTTGAGCAATTCTATCAGAAAAATGATCATTTAGGGCTATTTAATTGGAATCAGGATTTACGTCGAAGGCCAGAAGAATCAATTTTTAATAATGAAAGATTAGTGATTAATGTACGCCCTCTCAAGGTTGACAATTATTTATTCAGAGGTTTATTTTTAGAAGACGAAATTGTTAATAAGGATAACATTCTTTCCGTTAAAATAAAAATCAAAGATTCATACATTCCAAATTACTTGCCATATTTGGGAATTATTAATTCTGAATTATTTGGATTTCTTTTTTTTCAATTATCTACCCAGTGGGGAAAAGGAGAAGGGAAGAGGGATACATTACGAAATGTAGATGTTGAGAATCTTCCTCTAAAAAAAATAAAAAATATTGAGGTCGTTAGCCAAATGACTGAATTGGTAAATGCAATTCAACTCAAGAAAATAAATCATCAAGGATGTGAACGGGAAATATATCTGTTAAATGAAATAATATTTGATTTATACGGACTCTTGGATTACGAAAAAGAAATAATCAAAGAATTTTATCAATTAAGGGTTCATCGAGCAGAAGAAAAACAATCAAAAGTAAGAGTAGAAGATATCAATACTTATTACAAAGCCTTTACGGAAACATTTTCCCTGATCTTATCAAAAGAGAATTCACTTAATGCTTCGTTTCAAACATCATCAAACGTTGGCACGGTAATCTGTATTTCAATTGTTGATATTAAAGATGTGGTTCCCATACAACAGAATCGTGAACTCGAGATACTAAATTTCGTAAAGTCGAAACAACTCAAGAAATCTGATTCACTGAAACTGCTTTTTGAAGAGAAAGTAAAAATTTACGACAATGATAAATTTTATATTATAAAGAGTAATTTATTTAAGGACTGGACAGTAAGACAGGCTATTAAGGATGCCAAAGAAGAAATAGAACAGTTTATTAATCATCTTTCTCCAGCAAAATGAGCGATAGCCAGTCTGATTTTTTGAATTTTAACCTTTCAAAGTTGGATTATTCCTCTAAGAAAGATATTATCGAAAATCTTTTTATCAAATCATTAGTAGATAGCTACAATAGAGTTGATAAAAATATTGGGGTAGAGAATGAGATCAGGGATAGAATTGTAAGAGATTTGTATTCAGTTGACTCTGATATAAAAAAATGGTTGCAATTAAAAATCATCTATTTGGATTGGGAGAACTGGGTTTTTGCGCCTGAGTTTGAACTTGGAAGAACTGATATTGTGTTTAAGTTAACAGGCCTTCAATTTATAATTGAATGCAAGAGAGTGAGAGACTCAAGCAATGCATACATCTCTGAAGGATTAGAAAGATTTATTTCTTTGAAATATGCCCAGGGAGATGAATTTGCTGGTATGCTTGGATTTACTATAGCTGGGGATAAGGTTGAAATTTGTAAAGAATTGAAAGGTAAAATTGATATTTTATCCCACACCATATCGACTAGTGATATTTTCTTTTCTTCAAGCTTCAATAGTAATCATAACCGAATTGACCAAACTCAAATTGAAATCTACCACTTATTTTTTGATTTCAACCTTTTAGCCGGTTAATGATTTAAACATCATCTAAACCTCTATTCATTAATTTTATCTGAAAATAGATTCAGAATAATAGGCGGTTCTATAATAGTATCCCAGCTACGTTAGCATCCACCTCCCGATGAAGCAGCCTTTTTAACCGGGGCAACAATCTTTATCTTTGTTTTACTAGCTTGGTTAGCAGCACAATATTTTACGACAGGTAATGAAAATGATTTCAAAGCAAATTTAATCCAGGTCTGCTGAAGTATCAACCATGATCCATTAGCTTGCTGCTGCGTTTCGCAAAAAAATAATAGCTGTTTGGCCGGATTTTTCAATTTCGCGGAAGATGGATTTACTGCTTATGGAAAATAATTCACGAACAGGATATTTACTGCATTCTTTATGTAGCCCCTTTCGGAAGAGATGGAGTTTCGTACATCAACAAATACAATTTTCCCGCAACCAAATACCTCAAAGCACTCTTATGGCATAATTGATCGGTGGTTTCCCGCAGAGTACCAGTAGTCCCTTGCCGAAACCCATGCGAGAACTTTTGCCACCTGCAAGAATAATTCAGGTTACTGACATTTTATTTTAATTCATGTTTGAAAAACAGGCAACTATCGCCATAACTCAGGAAACGGAAGTTATTTGCCAACGCAAAATTATAAGCAGCTTTCCAGCCGTTTCCGACAAACGCGGCA
>JBBSDG010000095.1:0-12034 GCA_038249635.1 Bacteroidales bacterium
CAGGAAGTAAAATCCGATGCAGTTTACCTGGAGCAGACCAAAGAATATACGCTTAACAAGGATGGTAGCTGGACTTTTCACTACAGTCATAAACAATTGCTAAACAGTTATTATGCGTTTCATAACCTTTACGGTGAAGATTTTGTTGTATATGATCCTGCTTTTCAGAAACTGAAAATAAACCGTTCGGTTACCACCATGGCTGATGGTAAAAAGGTTGCTTCGCCCGAAAATGCCTATAATGAACTTTTACCCGGTTTTGCCGCCAATGTGCCTGCATGGAACCGCCTGCGCGAAATGGTTGTAACACACACCGCACTTGAGCGCGGAGCTACTATCGATTTCGATTATTTACTCACAACCGTTAAAGGATATACATCGGGGCTGATGGGGAATGAACAGCTCTTGATGAATTCGCCTGTGAAGAAACTTACCTTTATTATCCATGTTCCGGCTGGTGCTGCATTTAACTACGAACAGTTTAATATTCCTGCAAAGCCAACTGTAGTAAAACAGGGAGGCAAAACTACTTACACCTGGATTCTGACGGATCTGGCAGCCGCTTTGCGCGAAGATTTCAGGCCAAAAGAGCAGCAAAACAGACCCAGGATTGTGTTTGTTGCCAGTTCAAAAAGTGCTGATGCCATTGCCGGTTTTGTCTCACAGGAAGCTTTTAAATGTGAAGCTTCCGCGGATATGAAAGAAGAAGCAGCTACTGCAGTAAAAGGAATTGACAAACCATTGTTAAAAGTATTGAAACTACAGGATAAAGTTGCAGCCGAATTAAATACCTGGCTGGTTCCACTGCAATATTCCGGTTATAAACTGAGAACTGCTTCTGCAACTTTCCAAAGCAATAGCGGTACCGAAGCCGAGAAAGCGATTCTGCTTACGGCAATGCTTCGTTCACAAAATATACAGGCTGAACCGGTGGCCGTTGTTCCCGAAAGGTATTACAGCAAAAAGGTTGCCAGTCCGGCATTGATTGAGCATACTCTTGTAAAAGTAAGTATTTCGGGCATGGACCCATTCTTTCTTTCACCAATCGCGGCTGATCATCAGGACCTGAGGTTTACGCTTTCCGGAAAAAGAATTATTTCACTTGTTCCGGGTAAAGTTCAGTCTTCTGAGGTAATTGATGAATCAACGAATTTACTTACCCTTACCGGCAACCTGAAGCTGGATAACGGATTAAATCTTGCAGGAAACCTTAACCTCGAGTTAGGTGGCCGCCTGAATCCATGGCTGAAGGTACAGAAGGACACTGCTTTTGCAGCCACTTTTCTTTCGAATGCTTTTGGAGGTGGTAATATAGCTGATATCGTTAAAGGCAAGATTGATATTGATTTGTCATCATTTAGTTTTAAAGCAACTTCCGGGTCATTTGCCAACGAAAAGGCAGAGCATATTTTTCTGAAACTTCCTTCAATTCCTGTTGGAGCTGATAGCTGGCATATAACCGAACTGCTCAGCACCCGTGTTGAACCCCTCGAAATTCCGTTCCCACTTAGCGAATCCTACGATCTGTTTATCACAATTCCGGAAGGCATTTCGCTGGTTTCGCCTCCGGCAAGTATCAATATAAATAACGAATTCGGTAGTATTGCTGTTTCCATTTCGGCTGAAGGAAATCAGTTGCATGTTGTACGAAAGATCAGCATTACGCGAACAATGGTGCCGGTTGAAAAGTATGATGTTTTTAAAGCAATGATAAATAGCTGGAATAGTAAAAAGTACAGGGAGGTTGTGTTGAAGAAGGAAAATTAAAAAGCGGCAGCCTTTATTGATTATGCGCATGGGTGCAGCGATTTTTAATCGCTGATAAAAAATCGGCGAATGCAATTCGCCGCACCCGTGAGCAATTCAGGTTAAAAAACCAAAAGCCCGGTATTGCCGGGCTTTTGGTTTGAAATACGTATTGGTTTTTTCCTTGGTGGCACGTATATTTAATTCGTGCATGGAAAGGATTAATTACTGATTTACGAAAGTCGTTGAAGGGCCTTCTTTTTCCAATTTAGTTTTAATTGGAATTATGCCTCCCATTTCACTCAGTACATTTACAAGGTCAGAGCCTGTTGGAACAACAATCTTTGCATTGTCTTTCAGGGCGGTTTCCATAGCCTGAATTCTTCGTAAAATCTGTGCATTCCCCACAAAGAACTTTTCGGCTGCTTCATTTACAAGAGCAATGGCCTGTGCTTCACCTTCGGCACGCAGAATGGCTCCCTGCTTAATACCTTCGGCACGGCGGATTTCTGCACGTTTTTCACCATCGGCTTTCGTTTCGGTAGCGGTGGCGAAGTCGATTGCTGCGATCTTCTCATTTTCAGCCTTTACGATCTTATTCATCGTTTCCTGCACATCTTTTGGCGGGTCAATTTCCTTGAGCTCGGTACGTACAATTTCTATTCCCCAGTTCATGGTTTCCTCCAGAAGCGTGCCATGCAATTCCTTATTGATCTTTCCGCGCTCGGAGTTTGCCGATTTAAGCGTCATGGTACCGATAATATTACGCAAGGTAGTGCGGGCAAGGTTCACGATCTGGTATTCGATGCTGTTCACATTATACTGAGAGTTTTTAACGCTGTCTTCATCTTGTTTGATCTTGAAATAGACCTGGGCATCGACACGTGCATTCAGGTTGTCGTTGGTGATGATCTCTTGTGGTTCAGCATTGATCATTTTTTCAGTGATATTGATCTTGTACATTTTGTCAATTCCCGGAATAATCCAGTTGAAACCCGGAGGTGCAAAATGATGGTATTTCCCAAAGCGCTCAACCAGTGCACGGCTGGTAGGCCGGATAATACGAATGCCTGCCAGGAAGAACAGGATAACGGCGACAATAATAAAGGTTAACAGACTTTCCATAATTGTGGTTTTAAGATTAATTTAGAACGGGTTAACTTATAGAATTAGATTCTGACAAATATAAGGACTTAAAATATGTAAAGCGATTTTTTGTGGAAATATTTTTTTTGGTTTTAAAATTTCAAATATCTATTGCATAAGTTATAAAATATGGCGTGTGCGAAACAGGTTCCTGTTATGCTAAACCTTCCAGGTTTTATGCTGCTGAAATAATAATCGTACCTCATACCTGCTAAAACTTTCTACTATTTTCCTATTTCCTATTTTCTATTTTATTCTTTACCTTCGCATTTCAGAAATTCCAAATTCTCATTATATGAAAAACATTGATACTTACGATTTTACCGGCAAACGTACTCTGATCAGGGTCGATTTTAACGTTCCACTCGACGACAACCAGAAGATAACTGATGCCACACGTATTGATGCTGCCTTGCCAACCATTCGCAAAATTTTGGCTGGTGGCGGCTCAACAATCCTTTGTTCGCACCTTGGCAGACCAAAGAAAAAAGGTGAACCAAAGCTTTCGCTGCTTCACCTGGTTCCATACCTGGAGCAGGTGTTGGGAACCACGGTTAAATTTGCCGACGACTGCATGGGACAATCCGCTGTAGATCTTTCGGCTACATTGAAACCAGGTGAAGTACTGCTTCTCGAAAACCTCCGTTATTATGAGGAAGAAGAAGGCAAGGCCCGTTTGCCCGAAACTGCTACCGACGAAGAAAAAGCTGCTGCTAAAGTTCGTGTAAAAGCTGCACAGAAGGAATTCACCAAAAAACTGGCAAGCTACGCGGATTGTTACGTTAACGACGCTTATGGCACGGCACACCGCGCCCATGCTTCTACTGCACTGATTGCAGCCTATTTCCCTAACGACAAAATGTTCGGGTACCTGATGAACAACGAGGTAAGCAACATTACCAAGGTTATGCACGAAGCGAAGCACCCGTTTACAGCCGTGCTTGGCGGAGCAAAGGTTTCGAGTAAGATTGAGATTATCAACAACCTACTGAGCAAAGTCGATAACCTTATTATCGGCGGAGGTATGATGTTCACTTTTATCAAAGCAAGAGGTGGTAAAATTGGCGGATCGCTGGTTGAAAATGATTATGTTGAACTGGCGAAAAATATTATGGCTGGAGCAGAAGAGTTAGGTGTAAAAATACTTATCCCTACTGATGCTATGATTGCCAATGCTTTCGCCGATAATGCCGAGCGCAAAGTATGCAAATCGGACGAGATTCCTGACGGATGGCTCGGAATGGACATTGGTCCTGATACTATCAAGCATTTCAGCGAAGTGTTGGTAGGATCAAAAACCATCCTGTGGAACGGACCAATGGGCGTTTTCGAAATGTGTAATTTTCAGAAAGGTACCAAAGAAATTGCTCTTGCCATTGCTGAATCAACTGCCAAAGGTGGATTTTCGCTGGTAGGTGGTGGCGACTCGGTGGCTGCTGTAAATAAATTTAAACTTGCCGACAAGGTAAGCTATGTTTCAACCGGTGGGGGTGCTATGCTTGAGTCTATAGAAGGAAAAGTGCTGCCGGGCGTTAAGGCGATACTTGAAGACTAGTTTCTGGTTTTGAAGAGGAGAAGGGGAGAAGGGAGAGTGGGAGAGTGGGAGAGTGGGAGAAGGGAAAAATAGGGATGGGGAGAGTGGGAGAGTGGGAGAAGGGGAAAATGGGGATGGGGAGAGTGGGAGAAGGAAGAAATGGGGATGGGGAGAGTGGGTGAAATGGCGTAAGATAAACTGAAAAGTCTGATTGAAATATTAAAAGCCGCAGGAAAGATGAGTAACATCGTTCCTGCGGTCTTTATTTTTGGGAAGTAATCTTTTATTTGGGGCCATTTAAAAAAATATCTAATATCTAAATATCAGTACATTACAATGATTTTAAATTAAATAAATGCCAGAATTATTAATTGAAACCTGATAAATGCCTGCACTTACTATTTCGGTGCGCTGCGCCTTTATCACTGCATCCTTTTTGTTTTCTATACATGTTTCGGTACACTGCACCTTTTTAGAGCCACAGAGTGGCGAAATATTTATAGCTATTTACCTGCCGGATGAAATGAAAGGTGCAGCGCACCGAAATATAAAACTTTGAATAAAGGAGTTTTAAAGCAGTCACTATTTAACCATTTTCTGTACTTCAGATGTGTATTTCGATAGCAAGGGAATCACTGCCGGCGCAACTGCAGAAACCGGCTTGTATAAAACGGAACCTTTTTTATGCGCGTTTGTAAACAGGCTTTCATGAGGATCGATGCGTGAAAACATTAAAAACAGGAAACTTGCGATCAGTAATCCTTTGGCAATGCCGAACAAAGTTCCTGCCAGTCGGTTCACAATTCCCAGCCCGACGGTTTTAACAACTCCGGTCATAAACCTGCCTAGTAGGAAAATAAGTACCACGACAATTACAAAGGTTACGATGTAAGCGATGAGCTTGATATTGCTACTTTTCAGACCCATGTCGTGCTGCAGCCAGTTGGCTGTAAATTCCGAAAAGTGCGATGCCGCCCAAAATCCAAGTATCAAACCGGCAAGTGTGGCAATACTAATAATAAAACCCTGGGAAAATCCCCGTATGGCAAAATACAAAAGGAAAACAGCAAGGATAATATCTAAAGTGGACATGAAGGTTTTTTCAGTTGAGTTTTACCTGATAACGCAATAATGTGTGTAAGATTGTTTTTTTTTGTAAATGCAAATAAATAATTATGATTCGCATTCCTATAGCTGCAATCTGATATTTGAAATTGAAAAATGCACATTATTAGTAACCTTGCGGTTAAAAACCGCAACACCCTAACCTCCATTTTTTTTCACCGGCCTTAGCCTTTTTGTAAGCTCCGAAGTAAACACAAATGCTTGCAGTTCAGGATTATCGGCATATAAAATATTGTATTTATCGCCTTCCCACCAAAGTTTGCCATTGTAAAGGAAGTAAATTTTTTCGCCAATTTCCAGAACCGAATTCATATCATGAGTTACAACAACGGTAGTCATATTATACTCCTGTGTAATTTCCTTGATAAGTTCATCAATAAGGTGTGCTGTTGGCGGATCGAGTCCTGAATTAGGCTCATCGCAGAATAGATATCGGGGATTCATGGAGATGGCGCGGGCAATGGCAACTCGTTTTTTCATACCACCACTCAGCTCCGAAGGATACAATTTATTTGCGTTCTCCAGGTTTACCCTTGAAAGGCAGAAGTTGGCACGCCCGAGTTTTTCCTGCTGTGTTTGTTTGGTGAACATGGTAATCGGAAACATTACGTTTTGCTCTACAGTAAGCGAATCAAATAAAGCACCACCCTGGAACATCATCCCGATTTCCTGCCGTATCTCTTTCATTTCGTTGAACGACATTTTCGAAAAAGCTCTGCCATCGTAAAACACCTGTCCTTTATCGGCATCCAGCAGTCCGACAAGGCATTTGAGCAACACTGTTTTACCCATTCCGCTTTGGCCTATGATAAGGTTGGTTTGCCCTTTATCGAGCTTCACCGAAACATTATCCAGCACCAGACGATCGCCGAAACTCTTGCTGATATTTTTCCCTTCTATCATGCCAGCAGTATCTGAGTAAGAATGAGGTTCATAAATATGATGGCAATGCTGCTATACACTACCCCGTTGGTGCTTGCCTCGCCCACTTCGAGCGCGCCTCCTTTGGTGTAATATCCGTTATATGCCGAAACGGAAGCAATTATAAATGCAAAAACTACTGTTTTGGTAAGAGCATAGAAGATATCGTATAAATGAAAAAACGATTGTATGCCGTAAATATATTCGGCCGAAGGAAAAAGCCCGGTAAAAATTCCTGCCATCCATCCGCCTCCGACGGCAAGCAACATACTCATCATGATCAGGAAAGGATTGATAATCATGGAAGCAATGATTTTGGGGAGTATCAGAAAAGTCGCCGGGTTGATCCCCATAATTTCGAGGGCGTCAATCTGCTCCGTTACGCGCATGGTGCCCAGTTCCGAAGCTATTCGCGATCCTACTTTACCGGCGAGGATAAGACTTATGATGGTAGGCGAAAATTCAAGTTCAACACTTTGCCTGGTAACAAAACCGATGGTATAGGATGGAATAAGCGGAGTATCAATATTAAACGCCATCTGAATGGCTAATACTGCGCCCATGAAAACCGAAATAATGGCAACAATGCCTACGGAAGCCAAACCAAGGCTTTCCATCTCGACCATGATCTGCCGGAAGTAAATTGACTGTTTTTCAGGACGTTGAAATGCCTGCCGCAGCATGCTCAGGTAACGCCCGAAGTGGAATAAAAATTTCATCGGATACAATAATAAGTGCTAAATTAGCGTAAATTTTAAGAACAACATTCACATCAGCTTTTTTTCTGATCATGAAAACGGCTGATGAACTCAATTACGAAGTGAAGTGTTGTTAAAAAATAATGTTAAAGACAGGAAAATGAATAAGTTAAAAAATATACCCACTTCGCCTGGATTACGAAAATTACTTTTCGGTGTCTCAATCATTCTGCTTCTGGTAAGCATAAGTTGTTCAGGTAGCCGCGGCAGTCAGTCAGCACGTCATCGTTCGCCGGCTTCAACCGGCAAAAGCAAATGCGGGTGCAGCATGTTGAGTCCTGCAAAAATTCAAAATTTAAAGATTTCACAACTTCCAGCGTATGCCTTACAAGCCTGAAACACTAGAAGGTGTTTTAACCCGTTTCCCGGAGCAGGCTCATCAGTTGACACGGGAATTATTTAATGAATATCACTTCCTGTTCCGTATAACGGCTCCGCGTAAAACACGGCTAGGCTGTTTTAAAGGGGTGCGTTATGGCGCGCGACCGATAATTCACATTAATTCGGACCTTGGGCAATATACTTTTCTGCTTGTTTTTCTGCATGAACTTGCTCACCTGGTTGTAATGAAAAAATACGGTCGTAAGGCAAAACCGCATGGTGTTGAATGGAAAATAGCATATCGTTCACTTATGCAACCGTTTTTCGACAGCCATGTTTTTCCAATCGCACTTACAATTGAGCTTCACCGCTATTTCATTAAAACACCAGCAACTTTTCACCGCGATGCCCGGCTTATCAATACACTTACAACCTTAGAAGGAGGTGAGGTGTTTATTACTGTTGATGATGTGCCAATAAACAGCACTTTTACCCTCATGAGTGGCCGACAGTTTGTAAAACTCGAAAAATTGCGTACCCGCTATAAATGTTTCTGCCCGAAGACAAGAAAGTATTACCTTGTGCCGAATTCAGCACAGGTAATGCAGGCGTGAGAATAGTTAATGGGAAATGGTTAAAAGTTAATAGGTTGAAGGGTTTGAAGGGTTTGAAATGTTTCAAGAGTTTCATGATTTCACATTTTGGACAACGGAATGACAAATGTTTGACTATCCTCTGACCATTGTATGCCAACTGAATAACCATCGTGCGACAATTCCTTAATTCGTTAAAACGCCAAAAAAGCCGACAGAATTTTAATCCTAACCTTCGTTAATCAGAAAACGGAATTATTACCTTTGCCGAAATTAATCATCCTTCAAATTGTTGTAATTTAATTTGTTATAATTAATCTAAGCCATATGAATAAAAACTATTACTGTGTTATTATGGCCGGCGGAGTGGGAGCTCGTTTCTGGCCGCTCAGCCGCAACTCGCGTCCAAAGCAGTTTATCGACATCCTTGGAACAGGCGAAACCCTTATTCAGCAAACCTTCAGAAGGCTTACAACAGTTTGTCCGCCCGAAAATATCTTTGTAGTAACGCATCTTCAGTATTTCGATCAGGTTATTACGCAGTTACCCGCTATTGTAGCCGAACATGTGCTTTGCGAACCCATGCGACGAAATACTGCACCCTGCATTGCCTATGCCACGCATAAAATAAATAAGCTCAATCCCAATGCGGCTATAGTTGTTGCTCCTTCGGATCATATTATCCTGAAAGAAGATGTATTTACTCAAACCTTGCTTTGCGCTCTTCAGGCTGCTACTCAGAATGACTGGCTGCTTACCCTTGGCATTACACCCAGCCGACCCGATACAGGATACGGCTACATTCAATTTGATGAGGCTCATACATACCAACCTGAATGCCAGGTGCGTAAAGTAAAAACGTTTACCGAAAAACCCAACCACAAACTGGCAGAATCATTCCTGGCAAGTGGAGATTTCCTTTGGAACGCAGGCATTTTTATCTGGTCGATAAAGAGTATTCTGAAAGCTTTTGAGCAATATTTGCCTGAGCTGAACAGTCTTTTTAAAGACGGCACCGATAAATATTACACCGAATCGGAACCTGCTTATATCGAAAGTGCTTATACGGTTTGTAAAAGTATTTCGATAGATTACGGCGTAATGGAAAAAGCCGATAATGTATTTGTGCTGGCTGCCGATATCGGTTGGAGCGACCTTGGAACATGGGGTTCATTATACGATACTTCGGATAAAAGCACCGATGGAAATGCCGTTATAGGTGCTAAACCACTCCTTTACAATACGCACAACTGCATTATTAATCTGCCTTCGGATAGGGTTGCTGTAATACAGGGAATTGAGGATATGATTGTGGTGGAGGATAACGGCATACTGCTTATCTGCAAACGAAACGATGAGCAAAATATACGTGGGTATGTTGATGCTGTGCGTAATGAAAAAGGGGAACAATACGTTTAGGATTCAAAACATATGCTATCTGAATAATTATTGTCTCAGCAGGATGGAATGCTAATGATAATTTTACAGGGATACAACCTTTCTTATTAAATGTTTCCCCTTATTTAGGAAAACGTCAGTTAGAAAAATAATGAAATTGCTTTACGGCATTATAACCAAAACAGTATCAACCAACAATAAAAGAATACCTACTTCACATGAAAAAAATCACACTCATCTTCTTTGCCTTTTTAACCATTCTTACCTTTCAGAGCCGCGCCGACGAAGGCATGTGGCTTCCTTTGTTTGTGCAACGCCTCAATTATGTGGATATGCAGAAGGAAGGTCTGCATCTTACTGCCGAAGAAATTTACAGCATTAACCACTCAAGCCTGAAAGATGCAATAATAATTTTCGGGGGCGGATGTACCGGCGAAATAGTGTCGCCCAACGGGTTGATATTTACCAACCACCATTGCGGTTATGGTGCAATACAATCGCACAGTTCAGTTGAACACGATTACCTGGCCAATGGTTTCTGGGCTACCCGTTACGAGGAAGAACTTCCAACACCCGGACTTCGGGCCAGTTTCCTGGTAAGCATTCAGGATGTTACTGCTGCGGTTCTTGAAGGAGTTACAATTTCGATGACTGAATCCGAAAGGGCAGCAATAATAAAGGACAATTCAAAAAAAATTGAAGCTGAAAACACCAAAGGAACAAAATACGAAGCGCGCGCTACTTCCTTTTTTAACGGCAATGAATATTACCTTTTTCTTTACGAAGTTTATAAAGACGTAAGGCTTGCCGGCGCACCTCCAACTTCGATTGGTAAATTCGGCGCCGATACCGATAACTGGATGTGGCCAAGGCATACCGGCGATTTCTCCGTTTTTCGTGTATATGCCGGCAAGGATAACCAGCCTGCGGATTATGCTGCTGATAATGTTCCTTTGAAATCAAAAAAATTTCTGCCCATTTCTATCAAAGAAAAAAATATTGGCGATTTTGCCATGATCATGGGCTATCCCGGCCGCACCGACAGGTATGCAACTTCCTATACTATAAAATGGGCGTTGGAAAAAAATAACCCTATGGTGGTTAAAATACGCACCAAAAAACTGGACATCCTTCGTGAGGACATGGCTGCCGACCCCAAAGTCCGTATTCAGTACGCTTCTAAATTTGCAGGCTCAGCCAATTACTGGAAATTCTTTATTGGTCAGAATAAGGGTTTGAAACAGCTTGGTGTTTACGACCGCAAACGCGAACTGGAGGAGCAGTTTGTAAAATGGCTAAGTATGGATAAGGACCGCGGTGCAAAATACGGCGAAGCTTTAAGCAATATTTCAACTGCCTACGAAACAATAAACAAATACGAGGCCGCCGTACGTTACAATGCCGAAGCCATCCGGAGTGGTTGCGAAATAATAACCTACTCCCGGAATTTCAACAAGCTGGCTGACGAACTGACCAAACCCAGGCCTGATCCGGATTTGATTAAAACATTGTCAAAACAGGTTTCTGAAGCATCAAAAAAGTATTTCAAAGACTATAACAAGGCCACTGATGTAAAAATGCTCGCTGCCATGCTTGAGCTCTATTACAATGATGTACCTAAAGAGATGCAGCCGCCTTACCTCCAAAAAATTCATCAGAAATACAAAGGTGATTTCGTAGCATATTCCAACCATGTTTTCGGCAAAACTATTTTCGGCGATACAACGAAAGTGGATCTGTTTCTGGCAAATCCGAAACTGAAGACCTTACAAAAAGATCCGGCCTGGCCTTTGCAGCAAGCTTTTGTTGCCAGCGCTGCCATTATCGATAACCTGGTAAAGCCATCGAACGAATTACTCGATAAAGGTCGCAGGCTATTTGTTGCAGGCTTGCGCGAAATGCAAAGCGACAAAATATTTTACCCCGATGCCAACAGCACCATGCGGCTAACCTATGGCAAAATACTCGATTACAGCCCGGCCGATGCAATTGAATACAATTTTGTTACCACACTTGATGGTGTGATGGCAAAAGAAGATCCCTCGAGTCCGGAATTTGTAGTTCCCGAAAAACTAAAGCAGCTATACAAGGATAAGGACTATGGCCGATATGGCGAAAATGGCAAAATGGTTGTTGCTTTCCTTACCAATAACGATATTACCGGTGGCAATTCAGGTAGCCCGGTATTGAATGCTGATGGCCAGCTTATTGGACTTGCATTTGACGGCAACTGGGAAGCAATGAGCGGGAATTACGCTTTTGAGCCAAAGCTACAGCGGACCATTTGTGTAGATGCAAGGTATGTGCTTTTTGTAATTGAGAAATTTGCAGGCGCTACTAACCTTATTAATGAACTCGATATCCGCAACTAACACTACAATTACCTTTATTCAACTTCATTGAAAATACAAATGAAAATACGACTCTTAACATCTGCATTTCTATTAATAGCGATCGTTGCAGTTCTCACCTCATGCAATAATAAAGTTGGG
>JBBSDG010000096.1:0-11854 GCA_038249635.1 Bacteroidales bacterium
ACTTAATAATTTGAAATGAAACTCAACGTCCAAACCATCCTTTCTGTCTTCCGGAATTTCAGTTTCATAATTCATTTGCCAAATGCCATCCAGAAATTTGAATTCCTGATTTTTGCCTGGATTTCCCACTGTAGCAATTTTATGAGATTCAGGTCGATTGAAGAAGTTATAATCATAGTTTGTCATCTTCACCGATGCCTGGCAATGATTGGGTTTGAGCCAATTTTTCAAATTTGGACTAGCATAAACTAACCCAGAGAATGACTGAATCGTTACAACTAGAACTATTATATTTCTATATTTCATAAAATTTAGTATTTACAACTCCACCGCCCAATCATGTCTATTTGCCTGATCAGCCAATCCGGAATGTGCCAAACGGATTACCGCCATAATCACGCTGCATTTGCGTCAAAGGCTCATCCAGCCCCTTAATTTTATCTTCATAATATTCTATTCAGGATAATACAAATCCACTGGATTGCCTGAATTATCCCTGCTGCCATTATAGAGGTTAATACTCCTGCGGAATGGTTCACCAGGCATCGGGTTAAAATTCAGCCAACTGGAAGGGTCATTATTCACTATATTGCTCAATCCGCTCTCCCCATTCCCGTTGACGGCTGTAACAGTGTATTCATAAATTTCTTTGGGCAATAAGGAACGATCGTTAAATTGGGTTTCCTTTCCACGGTAGATCAGTTGAAATTTTTCTGATCCTTTTGCTCTCCGGTAAAGTTTGAATTCTGTACAACCCAACACTTTTCCCCAGGTCAGATCAATCTTCCCGGTATCAATATTCAGTTTTATCCCATCGGGATAATGTGGTTTTTCTGAAGTAAAATAAACCGGATAAATGACCGAAGCCTGACTTTCATGTTCCTTGTTTAATGCAATGACACGAACATATCCCTTGGCTTCGTTTTTTAATGCTCTAAGGAGGATTTGATATTTTGGCTGCTCATTTAATTTTGTCCAGTTTTTCCCTTGGTCCGTGCTGTATTCGTACCTGTAGGAACTGGCTCCTGTTACCGGACGGGAAGCAAAAAGTACTCTTCTTTTGTCATTATGTGTAAAATTAATTTCAGGGCGTCGCAAAACCGTTAAACCAACTGTCAGATTCCAAATGTGTTTACCACCTGGAACACTGACCACCATCATTCCTTTATCAATCTTTGCTGGTTGTTTGACCCCATCCAGGTAAAAACTTATGTTATCAGAAATTACCGTATTCCACTTAAATTTAACTTGCCATGCTTGGGGACTGAAATAATTTCCATCAATATTCTGGTCGTTCCGGAACACAGCACTAATACCGGCATCAGTATGATTTGTCTGGATTTCAAACCGATCATTCCCGATTTTGGTCCCGTGAAACAAAGCTAATTCATGCTGGCCAGCTTCTCTTTCGCGAATAAAACCGGCAGTGCCGGAAAATACAAAACCTGGTTCATTAACACGAACTGTAGTATCATTTCTAAAAACATAATCTTTTTTGCCATCGGGCGAAGTAATGATTCCGCCATAAAATGCAGGTTCATTTTTGTACCCCTTTTTATGCGAAACGAAAGTCAAAAAGTCGCCCGTTCCATCGTACCACACGCCTTTTGATTCTTTCCCAAACAGTTCGGTTTTGTCTACCTTTCCGTTGTTGCTGTAGGTCCCTATTCCTCCTGCTTTGATGATTGCTATTTCAGGAAGGTCTTCCATCGGATGTGTGAACCAGCTCAGACGCCCTGGAATGTTATTATCATTCACATCATCATAAAGGATAAAATAATCTGCACCGAGTAACATGATACTACGCCCCTTGTATTCAGGCCAGGAATATGGATTGTTATGAGATGAAATAATTTCAACAAACTGTCCAATCCCCAGATCATACATTGGACTGCTAAGCACATTCATCCCTACGGATTTGAACTTGCCATCTTTAAAAACACCAAAATTGGTAGTTAGGTCAGTGTCCTGAACCCGACGATCTCCACTGTCTTCCTTTCCGTTGTGGCTATACGATTTCCCTGCTGCGTAGAAATAGATGTTGCCGCAACCACCGTCAGCTGCCACTCCCCACCGGTAGTTTGGCCCTCTGTCGATTTGCTGCAGGTGAATGGAAAGTTCATCTTTACTTCCAACTGCTGTACGAAGAATCATACCATAACCAGTAAATTTTTCACTTTTAAAATCCGGCGGAGTTCCAGTACTGCCAACTTTTGTATTATACATCATAGCGAAAGGATCATTGCTTCTGTCGAGAACCTCTTCCTCCATATCATCAGGGAGTGAAACATAGCTAATGTTTTCGCTTAATAATGGGTCGAAATATTTTAATTCCTGTCCCAATAGCCATAACGATGCGGAAGGCATCCTCCTTGCAGAATGAGCTCCTTGTGGTGGATGTACCCTCCTTGGTCCATTTTCTTTCGTTACAATTCCCCAGGAATGATTGGTCAGCTTATGATTTTCATTCTTATAGAAATCCAATGATTCTCCATCATAAGGAGCAGATAATGAATTCATAAGCCACGAACCCAATATCTCATTATTGGAATTGGCAAAATGATTGGTCCCCTGGAAATGATTTTGGAGAAGATAATTTGCCCGAAGACTAGGTTTCAAATATGCCCATACATAAGTGCCCAGATTTTCAGTCCACCTGCCTCCTGTTGCCTCCCAGCTATTCACATCGGGTCGGGTGTGGTAATGGGTATTCAGTTCAACATATTTTGCAAACATTTCTTCCCATACCTTTGCTTCCGGGTGTTTAGGAAATAGAAAGGCTCCCATCGCTGGAGTTGACTTTACATCAGCCAGGAAATTTGGATGGCCGCTCAACATATTGCGCATAGGCATATATTCTTCATCGGCAGCCACATAACAATGAAACAGGAACATGGCTGTGAACCGTTCCTTGTCCTCTGGATTCATTTCAGGGAGCAACCTGTTAAACGCATCAACCCAGGACCCATAGAACTGACGGTTACGCGTTGGACCATATCCACTATTCTGGCAGGTACCGCTGATTGGAAGTTCTTCTATAAATTCGCTGTAAAGGAAACGTTGTTCAAGTTCCTTAACCGAATCTATGTTACCCGTTTTAAAAATAACTGGTGCCAAGGGAAGAGAATCCGGATAGGCAAGTACCCAATCCTTTATCTTATCCAGGGAGATGGTACCGTATCTGTTCTGTAAAAAAGTGTTGTGCGATAACTGGGACATGTGAACACGGTAAGTAAATCCAGACGGGTGTTGCTGTGGCTGATATTTTTTCTCCAGGTCATTCATGAAATCAATATCTTCCTGATGATTGTAGCAACTTAGGGCCGTTGACCGTTTGCCGTTTACTACCGGATATTTCCATGAAAACTGCCCGTTTTTATTATAAAAACTAACGCCTAATTTTCCCGTGACATGCCAGATCGGGTATTCAAGGTCATCCCATCCTAAAGCGTTGTTCATGAATATACCGACCGATTGCTTCGATTTCTCGTCCCAGAATACCGACGAGGTCACATTCTTTTCTGCAGGATAATTTCCATAGGTATTTATTTCGTAAGGAATTTTGGTTGTATCTGCTGAATAAATAATACCAAGGTGTCCTTCCAGCATAGTTTGATCAATTTTTTCCCAGTTAAAACGACCAAATCCGGGTTCATTGGTTGCCGGTTTATAGGGTTCGTTATTAAAATGCGGGTGGTTGGGTGCCTGACGGTGTGTGGGCAAAAAGCCGCTCCAGTCAATTTTCCAGTCACACTTTTCTTTATCAGAAAAACCTTTCATCTGTTCCTTGATTTCAATGAAATCGTATCCTTTTATGCAGCGAATATCAGCATCGTAGGTAGCCCCGTCGGTAAACTGGTAGTTCACATTGATATCAGCAAATAATGAACCCTGGTTGGACACAACCGATTGTATTGTTTTCAATACTTTTCCTGCCGAATTAAAATAAGACTGCCCCATCCGTTTGTTCAAATCCTGGGCGATACTTAACACAGGTCCCGGTATTTCTGTTGAACTACCTGACTGAGATGCCGGTATCCAAACCGTTAGTTTGTCAGACTGTACCTTGATTTCCTTCTCATGGTTATCCACCTGAATGGCGGAAAACTTTTCTGGTATTCCCTTTTTCAAAATGAAAACTCTCTTCCCCCCTGAAGGTAAATCGGACATAAAATGGATTACTGCTTTCGTCCTGCCTTTAAGCGTTTTACCTAGTCCGGTCAATTGGAACGCCTGTTGTTTGCCTGTCTGTTCGTCGATAAGTACCAGTCCTTGAGCCTGAACGTCTTCGTTAAAAACGATCGGATAATTCAACAAGGTATTGGGCCACCAGTAAAAAGGATGGTGCAGATGGTCCTCGAGTGTAATTACGGCCTTTCCTGATCTGAAAACAATCGGTTGGATCTGGCTTTGGGCAAAAAGGTTGCCCAGAGTAAATATGGAAAAGGTCAAAAACAAAACTATGTATTTTAAAAAGTTCATTTCAGTTTTTTTTTAAGTTTGTCAGGCTATTTCAATATTTCACCAACGATCATTACATTTGCCGGATACCAGTCGAGCCCTTCATATCTGTCAGGGTCGTTTATCGTAATTTTCTTCAGGCTCAGAATGGCCGATTTGTCAATTTTTTTATTCAATACGCGTACTTCAACCTCATGAACCCCATCTTTCATGCCGTCAACAAAAAAGCTGTTTTTCCGATAGTTATTGCACCACTGGTCAAAACGGAATTTTTCCTGTTTCTTCCCATCCACCGAAATTTCGATTGCACCTGTCCCCGGACCAACACAATCATAAAAACCAAGTACACTTCCCCTGAACTTAAAATGCATGGACGAACCAGGTTTGGCCTTAAAGACCATTGGCATAAATTGTGAAACTTGCTGCATGATAGGATTATCGTCTGGTAGTTTTGTCCAATTTCCAACGCGTTCTGTTTGTGAAATATCAACCATCTGCGCTGCCTGCCAGTTTTCAGTAGTATAAGGAACCGGAAGAAGATGTTTTTTTGCATTTGCTTTTTTACTCATTTTTTCCATATACTTTACAATCAAACTGCCATAGAGTGGATGGCCTGATTCCGGTAGCGGATGGGTGTGGTCTTTGGTAAAGACAATAGTGTGTTCATTTTCGGAAGGATCGGCAGATAACAATAACTTTCCCTGAGCATACATTATGGCAACTTGTAATCCAACATTGATAGATGGAATACCGTAATGTTTGGCCACTTTCTCGTGTTCGTCAATGGCATAAATGGATTTACCTTCGTCAACCATTGCTTTGCAATACACTTCGGCAGTAGTATAAACAAAACAAATATCCGTATTTGGGAAGGCCTCCCATGTCTTTCTCACAATCCCTTCCATCGAGCGAAGCGAGGTTGGGGTATCTCCGTCATTTACTGCGAACTCAATAAAAATAAGATCGGGTTTAGCCGAAAATAGATCACGTTCTATGCGAAAGACTCCCAGATCCGAACCGGTACCTCCAATGGTCGCATTGAACTGGTAAAACGCAGTTTTTGGAAAGTTAAGACGAAACCAGCTAAAAGTAAGGTCACGCCAACCTTCTTTGGCCTCGGTAATACTTCCACCGATATAACCAATACGAATCTGACGTTGAGTGGCAATCTTGTGAAAGAGATTGGGTAATCCATCCCGATGATGGAATTCCTGTATCTTAAATACATCAAATTTCTTGTTCTTGTTTTCCTGTGCATGAAGGGAAAAACAAAAAAGTATACCGGTTGTAAGAAGTAATAGTTGTAAAATTGAATGTTTCATCCTTAGTTGGTTATGGTATTGGCAATTACAGCTCCTTTATGCGATTGTGGTTGAAGATATACAAGCCAATCAGCACGATTCTTTACAGATTTCATGCAATTGATTCTATTTTAATGAATTACTAAACAATCGAGTTTTATTATAATCGATTTATTAAACTCGTTTGGTTGGGGAAAATAGGAATGACACAACTGTCAATTTAATTCAGAAGAAAAGGAATGTTCTCAATTACTTTTAATTGAGAACATTCCTTTATTATTATCTATTTATAATTTGGATTCAGTGCAGCCTCAGCAGGTGGAATTGGCCAGAACCAACTTGAATAAGGTGCATTAACGGGAATAATTCCCGATTCTTCTCCTTGAGGAATGCTCATCCCTGTTCCCTGGAGGAAAGGAACCTGGAAGCCTTCGCCAATAAGTTCACGCATAAATTCTGTATAGATCCCATCCTGATCAATGTTTGAAGAACTAAACTTATTTATGTTAAAAGGATTGGAACGATTCCACACTTTATTTGCGTCATCAGCAGCTTGATCCTTTGCCCCATTTTTCCAGTTTATCCACGAACGTAGCAACAGCAATTCAGGCAAACGGATATAAGGGACCTTGGAATATTTGCCATATGGTGCATCAGCTCCTCTGAAAAATTTATCAATAAAAACATTTGTCCTTGAGGTTAATGTCTTATTTCGTGATTCATACATCAAATATTCAGGGGTTCCTTTTTTGATCCCGGCCCGATATGCACCCAATGTATGATAAATCTTGGTATTGTCACCTGTGAAGCGTAAATCTGCTTTTGCCTGGTCGGTTACCGTACTGTCAGCCGAGTTTATCCACCCCATTTTTATTAGCGATTTTGGCCCAATCGTGTACGCTCCCCAACCAGAAATCTGAATGGCCTGGACGCTTGATCCGGATTGTGGTAAATTGTCGTAAAACGAACCATTGGAGTCTCTGAAACGGAACCCGTAAATCAAGGCGGGGTACCAGTACTTGTTGTGTTGTTCCTGAGGAGTTATCGTTACATCTCCGCTGTTGAATTCCCAAATTACTTCAGAACTGGTTTTGTCTGGCCTGTTGTTGATAAATGGGTCACAAGGGCGTGCAGAAAGTTTATATACATTTGAATTTATCACATAATCGAACTCTGCTTTTGCTTCGGCATATTTCCCCATGTGAAAATAGATTTTCCCCAATAAAGCTGCCGCAACAAATTTATTGGCACGCCCACATTCATACCCTGGGCTTTTAGTCGTCCAATCTGTTAATGTAAACTTCTCAGGAAGAATCTCTTTTGCCTTTTTTAAATCGCTTATAATTTGACTATATATCTCTTCAAGAGTTCCCAGTTTTTCAGTCTGAACATCTTCCATTGAGTTTGCTGCATTTGTTTTTAAAGGTATCCAACCCTTTGTATTACTACTATTCCCGTTATAAGGCGGGGCAAACCATTTAGCCAGTAAATAATAGGCATTTCCCCTTATAAAATAATACTCGCCTATTTGGCGCTTATAATTGTTTTTGTAGTCATCTCCGTTCACTGCCAGATTAAATGGATTTCCGCTTGTGGCTAAATCTTGCTCAATGGCTAAATTAGCCAGTGTAATAGTTTGATAGAAAGGTCCCCAATAATTATTGCTTTCAGCTATTGTCTGACTGAAATCACGCCTGTAGGCATAAGGATGCTGATTCTGTCCTGGAATCAAATAAGCTGATCCTGATAAAAGGAAATCAAAGTATTCAATAAAGCCTCTAGATGTCCACTCTAAATTCCAATAGCATGTTGAGAGGCCTCCTTCAAGGGTTGCGGTACTGGTCCACTGCTTCTCCGGTGGCCTGTTTAATTCAAAAGATTCGGCACAGGAAGCCAATCCCAATGAGCAAATAAAAAGCACTATATAATATGATAATTTTCTCATGACTTTTGATTATAGTTTAAGTGAAAAACCAAAGTTAATTGTACGTGGAACCGGCAATATTGTCATTGAACCCACTTCAGGATCAAATCCCCCATAATTGGTTAGCGTCAGTAAATTGGTAATCCCTGCATAAAAACGGAGACTACTTATTTTTTTAGCTGCCATAATACTTTTAGGTATCGTATATCCCAATTGAAGATTCTTTAATCGAATATAGTCACCGCTCTCAAGGAACCTGGTAGTATTCCCATAATTCCCAAACTGGGTTGTCCCCAAAATCGCATTTCCTGCATTGTCGTAATTATACAGGTTAAAGTAGGTCATTGCCGGATATTCTTTTATGTCGCCGGGTTTTTGCCACGATTTAGCATCAAGGTCTTTATCAAGATTTTGTACTCCTAAAAGTCGGGAGGACTCTTGTGCCACATCGTTGATGAGCCAATTGCCCCCTGCAAAATTAAACTGTATATTTAAATCAAAGTTCCGATAAGTCAAAGTATTTCCCAGTCCACCATAGAAAGTTGGTGTTGAAGTTTTTCCACTCTGGATCATTTGGTTATTGGGAATATTGGTATTATTCATCGGAATGGTTTTCCCGGTAGAGGTGGTTACATATTCGGTATTCCATTTTGTTTGGTCTCTTTCGTCCATCATAAAGATTCCTTTTTGAGGATCGACATTTACATAGTTGGCCAAATAGAAAGTATTAATTGATTCTCCCTCTTTCCGAATATAAATCCCGTTAATGTTCCCTTTCCCCTTCTCCGTTGCGTTAAGCCGAACAATTTGATTGTGATTGGTACTAAAATTGAAATCAGTTTTCCATGTAAAATATTTTTTATTCACATTCACGCTAGTAATGCTAAATTCCACGCCCCAGTTTTTCATGTCTCCTACATTTTCATAGAGTTGATTACTTGCATAACCCACCGATGGTGCAAGTTCGGTTCTTAAAATTAAATCACTTGTTTTTTGTTCGTAAAAAGCAAATGAACCATTAATCCGGTTGTTAAAAAACCCATAATCAAGACCGATATCCATATTTCTTGATGTTTCCCATTTCAAGTTATTTGAGCCAATAGGTCCAACATTTGTGGCTGCAGGGATAGTACTGGCTCCAAAAATTTGGGAGGCGTTAAGTCCCCATACTGTATATGTCATTGAATTATTGATATTTGAATTCCCTGTAGTGCCATAACTAGCCCTCAACTTTAGTAAGCTGATTTGCTCGATATTTTTAAGAAAAGATTCGTCAGAAATGATCCATCCTGCCCCAAAAGCATAAAAGTTTGCATAGCGATTGTCTTTGCTTAAAGCAGAAATTCCGTCGCGTCGCACACTGGCATTTAAAATATACCGGTCATTGAATTTATAATTTGTGCGGGCAAAATACCCCAGCATAAATCCTTCTCCATCCTGACGCCCATTCATTTCTTTCATTTGTAATGGATTTATCAATTCGGGATAAATTGTTTGAACCTGAGCAGCATTCATGTATTGCCGGTACGACCAAAATTTATTTGCTTCAACACCTACCGTTCCATTTAAGGTGTGTTTACCAAATTTTTTATCATAAGTCATGTAAGCATCCCAATTTGTCCGGGCTGAATAGCTGGATAGTTCGGATGCACTGTTTTCGTTTTTTGCCGGATTTAATAAGCCTGAACGCCAGTATGAGTTTTTCATAATTGACATGTCAATGCCTGCATCAGCCCGAGCCGTCAAACCTTTAAGTGGAGTTGTCCATTGAAGAAAAGTATTACTGATTGTGCGGTACTGCTTTATGTTATTGTTGTAATATTTTGGATCAGAAAATGCTAAAGGGTTAAATCCGCTTGTAGCAGCCCAATAACCGGTTGTTGAATTTGGATCGTATATTTTATACCAAGGCAATGAAGCCATTAAATTACCAAAGCCACCATTCCCTTTCGTAACTCCACCCGGAGAGCTTACACCGTCCGAGTTAACGTACATAAGGTTAGTATTTAATCCAACTTCAATTACATTAATCGGCTTAAAATTGATATTGAAACGCGATGTTAAACGCTCAAAATTATTGTTTTTAATAACTCCTTCTTCTTTGCGATAGTTGGTGGTAAACATCATTCCCCCGGTATCAAAACCTTTGTTAAGTGTCAGGCCAATTTGATGAGAAAGTGCCATTTGCGTCATTGCATCTATCATGTCAGAATTGGTTGCAATCGCTTCCTCCCGAGTCATACCTGGTTTATCTCCCATAAACTGAGTACTCATAATAAAATCAGGTGTCAGCTGAGTTGCCGGAGGGATTGAGTTTGCACATGCTTTATCCATAATTGCCCACCAGGATTTTGAATCAGCAAAATAATCGCCTTGAGAAATAGCGAGCCGCGAAACACCACCATCGTAATTTACAGATAGTCCCGTAAGTTTTCCCTTGTTCGATTTTGTTGTAACAAGAATTACCCCGGAAGAGGCTCTGCTGCCATATATAGCCGTTGCAGAAGCATCTTTTAAAACTTCAATTGATTCTATATCATTTGGATTAATCATGGCTATTGCCGAAATCGGTGTCGCACCATCTCCGGAAGTTGATCCAACAGAACCCGATTGAATGGGCACTCCGTCAACAATCCAAAGAGGATCAGTACTAAGATTGATTGAATTTATCCCACGTATTTTGACTTTAGGAGGAGATCCCGGATTCCCGGCACTACTGCTTACTAATAATCCGCTTGCCATACCTTGCATTGACTCAGCAACTGAAGTAACATGCAGGTTATTAATCTTTTCATTTCCTATCTTAGCGACAGATCCAATTAAATCTCTCCTTTTTGATGTTCCGTACCCAACTGCAACCACTTCGTCAAGTGAGATGGCATTGTCTTTCAACGTAACATTTACGACTGTTTTACCCGAAACAGCAACTTCGACAGTTTGCATTCCTATAAATGAAAATACCAAGGTCGAATTTGCCGGAACTTTTGCAAGTGAGAAATTACCATCAGCGTCTGTTATCGTACCCGTTGTTGAACCCTTAACTATGGTAGTAACACCCGGTAGGGGATCACCTTTTGAATCTGTGACGCTGCCCTTTATCGCAATGCTTTGTGCATTAGCATTAAAACACACGACAAGCATGAGTAATAATAGCCATGCAAATCGGAATTTGTTCTGTTTTTCAGTGATTGGCTTGTACATAAGTTAATTAATTTAATTGATTTATTCATTGAATTTAACTGCATTATTTATTTGGAAAATTATCTTGATTTTTACACTTATATAAACGATTGAAATTGTCAATTCATATTAATGTCTTTTTGATGGTTGTAAGACGTCAACAGCCCCAGACAATTTTTAAGATAGTATGATTACTAAAAGTGCAATCATCAGTAAGCCAACCAAGGCATACAGAATGTACTCCCGCATATTATTTTTTTTGTCCGTCATTGTTTAGTTTATTACCCGTCAAAAATAGGCGGGCACATTCGCGTTAACAATGGATAAAAATTACAATTAAATGGAATTTTGTAACAATACGAATTTATCGAAATATGATAATAATCTAATTGTCAGATTTCTGCGAAAAAAGATGATCTTGGAACCGCAATCGTATTAGTTATGGAATCGGGAAATTACCGTTATATTTGCTGTACTAAAACTGAATCAAAAAATGGGGAGTTGTGTAAAAATTATACTTATTTTTTTGCTTGTTTTAAAGCTCCTCACATTGTCGGCACAAAACAAATTATTGACTTTCGAGCGTATTACTACAGATCAGGGGCTAACCAGTAACCGAATCAATGGGATAGTTCAGGACAAAACAGGTTTTTTGTGGATTGCGACCAATAATGGATTGAACAGGTTCGACGGTTTCGACAACAAAAAGTACACCGCGAAACAGGATGATACCTGTAGTCTTTCAAGCAATTCAGTGTTGGCATTGTATTGTGATTCTGCGGACCAGTTATGGATCCTCACCATCAACTATTTGCACCGGTATAATAAAAAGACAGATAATTTCGAGCGGTTTTTACTGTCCGATAAGCGAGAGAGTGCACGGTATGGAAACAAAGGTGTTATAACGACTGATAAGAGTGGGAATATCTGGATAGGTACACCAACAAACGGACTCTATCTCTTCAACCGCACAACAAATCAATGTGAA
>JBBSDG010000097.1:0-11812 GCA_038249635.1 Bacteroidales bacterium
CTTTTCACTTTTCACTTTTCATTATTCACTTGAAGTTACTGGCTTTTCGACATGGTTTCAGTCACCGCAAGTATAAAATTTGCCAGTCCTTCCGACTCTTTTTCAAGATCATCCAAATCCTTTTGCTCAACAGAGGAAATCGTTACGATTTTAAGGCTCGGATTGGCATATTTCAGGTACGAAATTATACTTTGAAACCTGTCGCTGTGGTAGCTTCCGTTGAAATGAAGAAAAGTTTTTCCTTTTGTGAAATTTTGTAAAATGAAATAGGCCATTGTTGCATCCTTCATGGCTTGTGCTTTTTGAATGTTGGAAGTTAGATGAGCCGGTCCTCCACCCATAGCCTTTGCCATGTCCGCGTAGCAGGCCAGGGTTGAATCGTATTGGATAGGAATTGTTGCAATAAACTGCAACGCTCTCTTATCCAGTTTATTCAGCACCTCAAAACCACTTTTATTTACCATGGCGGCGTACCGGCGTGGTATATTCGTTGCGATAAACCTTAGGCTGCTGTCGCGCGCAAAATTCAACAAACGTTTATAGTCTGTTTTGTAATTTGGCCAGAGACGAGCCTGCGATTCAAAATCTTTTTCCTTTATCATCCCGCCAAGATATTCATTAACTATAAGCTGGTTATCGGCTTCGAACATTTCGGCACCCAGTATCAGGTTTTTACCTTTGGCGGCATACAAATCGGCTGTAATCTCATATTCCAGCCAATGGCAGATAGGGTTGTCGTGCAGCTCGCCGAAAAATACAATATCAGCCTCTGATGCATCTTTTAGTAAATCTTTGTACGATGCATTTTTGCCATTCTGATCAAACAAGCGGTATGCCGGTTTGTCAGTTTTCATCGAAAGGAGCGATAGTAAAGCCAGGCTTAGGAAAAGAATTTTTTTCATAAGGAGATAAGAATTTTTTTAAAAAGTACTGTTTAACAATTTGATGAATTGAGATACTGTTGGTTAACAGTGTACAACCATTAACTATTCCAAAACTGCCATCAGAGAGTAACCGGATGGACAATTATACTGCAAACGGGATAAATTTCCGCATCCATTAAGTCTCAAATTCCAAATTCCAAGGTCCAAATTCCAACTGGGATGTGGAGTCAGTCTTGGTTCTTGAGATTTGGGACTTTGGTCTTGGGTCTTTTTTTAATGCGTGATTTTATCCCACTCCAAGTATAACTGTTTTCTATTAACGATTAACTTTTTAAACTTCAAAGTTTACTTCTTCAGCTCCCCGCCGTGAAACATCAGTGGCAGCAGGTTTGTTATTCCATCAATGATCCATATTTTATCTGAATTTCCCTGGAGCAGGATCCTGATTGGTTCGCCCGACAAAGTTTCGTATTCTGCAATTACCTGCCTGCACGCCCCACAAGGTGTTACTGGATTTGTCTGAATAAATACTTCGGTTTTGGCAACAACAGCAATGCTTTTAATCGGAATACCAGGATATTGTGATGCTGCTGAGAACACAGCAACTCTCTCGGCACAAATTCCTGAGGGGTAGGCGGCATTTTCCTGGTTGTTTCCTTTAAAAATCAGATTATTGGCTAAAATTAATGCTGCGCCAACATGAAAATTCGAATAAGGAGCATACGCTAAATCACATGCATCCCAGGCTTCCTTCAGTAAATGTCTGTCTCCTTCGCTGAGCTGCGATATTCCGGAAACTTCGGTGTATGCAACAGTTAAAGTATGTTTAATCATAGAATTTTATAATGGGCTATAAATGTACTTGAAATTTATCAGCTTTCGGTTGTATGCGGGTTAAAAAAATCCCGAATTTGAACTCCATTATTTGCGAATTCCTTGAATGGCGTTAATATTTATAATAAGATATTGATAATCAGATTTATAATAATTCGGAAGATTCTTCTTTGTCCCTACCTAAAATCATCAATGCTGTAAACAACGCATAAAAAGTAACCCCTTCCTGGTTTTCGATCGTGTCCTCTGTGAGCATTGATATCATGAAAATGATCCAGAAAATGACATAAAAATAATTGTTGAAATTACGGGTTTTTAGGGCGGGATAAAACATAACCAGCATGAACCAGGCCAGACCTATAATCCCGAATCCTACGGTTATCGAAAGATATTGATTGTGCGAGCGCAGCCTGTTTTGTGGTGCCAGATTGCTGTTCATTTTTATGTATTGATCTTCGAAAACCTGAGGCAGATCGCCGGTACCCACTCCGATAATAGGATGTTGCCTTATTATCAGCAGCGAAGTGCGCCAGTATTCAAATCGTTGGATCATAGAACCCGAATTGGGGTCGTGCTTGTTGATATAGTTCTGGTAACCGGTCATAAAGTCCTCAATTTGTGAGCGGAGCCCCGGCAACTTGTTGTAATCGTACCTGTTAATGCCGTTTTCGATGTTACGGATATCGTTATCCGATAAGCTGCTCATTCCATCACGGTCTTTCCTCAGGTCTTTTGATGCAAGATATGTGATGAGTGTGGCGCGGATAATCTGTCTGTTTTTATCAAGGCTGTCGATAGGCAAGGTACTGCGTTTAGCCCATTCCTGCCGCATTTCCTTCTCACAGATATATAGCCCGGTCCATTTGCCGTTCTTTGATTTAAAATTTACCGTATCATGGTAATATGAATTGCCATTGTGCGTGTATTTGTCCAGTTTCGATAATTCAGCCCGGGGTATATTCAAATACCTGTAACCAACAGAGATTATAAAATACAGTGGAAGTAATATTAATATACCAATTGAAGCCAGTGCAAAAGTTTTAAGTAATAGTTTTTTTGTTTTGAAGGTATAGAAAACCAGCATCAGGAAACTGACAATCACAAATATTAATATTCCGGTAGTGAAATTCATATAGGCCATAAAAGCAACCAGCCAAATAGCTGTAAGTATCATAAAGACTCTTAGTATAGTGTTCATTTTTTCTCTTGAGACAACAAAGAAAAGCAGAATGAAAACAGCATATACCGCATTGAGACAAAACCGTATATGTGAGGTGTGAGTTTCCACAGCCCTGCTATCGGCCACCGGCAGCTTAAGAAAAAGGATTAACCAGTATATGCTTCCACCAACTACAGCAGCAATAAAAAGTGCCAGAATACGATAAAATACCCGTTTACTGATCCTTGGACCAGTGGCAATAAAAAGAGGCAGTACGAATATGGGAAGCTTGGTTCTCAGATCTTTTAATGCATACTCAAAATCAGTGGTATATATAAGTCCGATTACATGTAAAAAAAACAGCGACACAATGACCATTGCCGGTTTGTTCTTCGAAAATTCAATAAACTTTTGAATCAGGGCGATGTAAATATTTTTCATCACTTCGCCAACTAACCTAATCAGCTTCAACGGATTAAGTAAACTTCGGGCAGTATAATTTTTTACAAACGCAGCGTCAACACCATGCCAGAGCCAGAAAAGCAAGGTACTGAACTCGAAGACACTCATAGTGAACTTTGACAGGGGCAGGGAGGCTGCCAATAATGCCAGCGATACAAAATACAGTGTAGTGTAGCCTTGTGGCCGTTCACCTGTTAGAAGTTGCATTAGTGCCCGGCGTTAATTCAGTGTTTTCAGGGTTTTCGACTGTTTTTCTGCTTTAATAAGGGTTCCATCGAGTATGGATGTATAAGTGGCCGCATCCATTAACACTTTGGTTGCACTTTTCAGTTCAATGTCATCGCTCAGCGTTGACTCAATCCGGCCTTTCTGGTAATAGTAACGGCTGGCGATTTCCTGCTGCAACAAATCTTTTATTTCCCGCTTGTTCTCCAGTAAATCTTTTTTCTTATGTTGAACAATGGCTTCCAGCATTAAATCATATTGAGGTTTAACATCATTCCAGCAATTTTCGTAAATAGCTGCTTTCTTCAAAGTTTCAAGCTCTCTTTCGGCAACTGTCTTAAAGTCAAATCCCTTCTTTTCGGTGAAGGCTATAAAATCATTGTAGTTATCATCGCTTAATTTGAAAACTCCGGCAGGCTCAATAACCGGGTGATTGGCAGCAAACCTGGTGGCATATTCAAATAAAATATATTTTGTAATGAGGTTATAGGAAATTGTGCTAAGCTTAGTGGTATCAGTTGTAACATCGGGTGCAACTCCCTTTCCGTCAAATACAGTTCGTCCATGCATTGTTTTGTAGGCAGTTATAAGCGAATCAGGAATATTATCAGTACTGCCAGAAGGATTGCGGTGTTCATAATCTATTTCCTGAATGCAGCGCCCGCTTGGGATATAATATTTGGCTACAGTTATTTTTACCTGAGTGTTGTAACTCAATGGAAATACATTCTGAACCAGGCCTTTGCCATACGTACGACGTCCTACAATAACGGCGCGATCCAGATCCTGTAATGCTCCCGCAACAATTTCGGAAGCTGAGGCACTGTTGCCATTAACCAGCACAGTTAAGGGTAAATTAACATCAACTGGCTCAGAGGAGGTTTGATAACTCCTGTTTTTATCTTTCTGTTTCCCCTTGGTTGAAACAACCAATTCGTTTTTTCTGACAAACAGATTTACTATATTAACAGCTTCGGTTAAAAGACCGCCTCCGTTGTCGCGCAAATCGAGTACTAGGCCGGTTAGCGCATTTTTCGATTTTAGATCAAGCACCGCTTTCTTAACTTCGGAAGAAGCTGTTTGGGTAAAGGAAGTAAGTTTAATGTACCCTATTCCACCTTCTAACATTCCGTAATAAGGCACAGGATCAATAGTGATTTTTTCGCGTAAAATATCAAATGTAAGAGGTTTGGATTCTCCATCTCTTTCTATCATTATTTTAAAGTTGGTTCCCGGCTGACCTTTCAATATGGAACTTACATCGTCCGCCGATTTACCGCTGGCACTCTTATCGTTGATTTTTAATATTTTATCACCGGCCTTAAGACCTGCTTTCTGAGCCGGGGAGTTTTCATAAGGTTCCGAAATAATAATGTATTCGCCTTGCTTATGGATGAGCGAGCCTATTCCTCCATATTCCCCTGTGGTCATGAAACGGTAATCTTCAATCTCCGATTCAGGAATATAAACAGTGTAAGGATCAAGTTTATCGAGCATGGCATCAATTCCTGTTTTCATCAGGTCCGAAGAGTTTACCCCATCTACATAATTTATATTCAACTCTTTATATAGTGAAGACAGGATTTCCAGATTTTTCGAAATCTCAAAATCAGGTGAGGTTTGCGCTTTCTGCGCCGAAACGGGCGAAAATGTCAGCAAAACTGACATTAGAATTACTGCTTTGAAAGTGAACAGGGTTATATGCTTCATGACTGTGATTTGTAAATTGTGATTATTTTTAGCTATACTTTTTTTGGCTGAATATAAAAAAACAACCATCCACGCCAGTTTGTTTCGTCTGCATTCACGGTTAACTATTAACATTTGTTAATTTATTCTGAACCATGAACCATTTACTATTTTTCATTAACTATTAGCTCATTTCCAATCAGGGAACCGGGTCGTATCCGCTTCCACCCCAGGGATTGCATGAAGCTATTCTTTTCAGCGTGAGCCATCCGCCTTTGAATGGACCATGTTTTTTCAGTGCTTCAATTCCATAGGCTGAACAACTTGGGGTGTATCGGCACGATGGAGGCAAATACGGCGAAATGGCATACTGGTATAAACGTATGCCACCTATCAGTATCTTACTCAGAATTTTTTTCATGTGTAAGTATTAAACGATGCAGCAGTTCATTTATTGCAGTATGTGTTTCGGCCTGCGAAACGCATTGTTTGCCCATAAAAATAATGGCTATATCACAATGTTTGCCTGCCTTAGCATAGGTTTCAACGAGTTTATGCTTGTTTAGCCGGTAAGCCTCGCGGATCAGCCGTTTCATCCGGTTGCGGGTTACTGCACTGCGGAGGTTCTTTTTAGGAACAGCTATCAGCACTTGCACAGATGATACTGCTTTAGCTTCAGTTTCGAGGAACAACACACGGAACAGACCTGATTTCAGAGACTTTCCATCTTTAAACAGACTGTCGATCTGTTTCTGATTGCAGATTTTTTCGTGTTTACGGAAGGTGTTTCTGGTAACTATGCTAAACATCAGGCTTAATAATGTGGCAAAATTAATGATTTCCGGGCGTAGCTGAAAATCTTCCCGCTGCGATATCGTTAAATATCAATAAAAAACCCCGTTAATAAGAATTATAAACGGGGTTTCAGGTTGGTAAAATAATTTTATACTGATTTCTTCTGGCATTTCGACAGAAAAGCGTCAATTGCCATAGTCATTGAAGGCGTTGTTGGGTTAGGTGCCGAAACATTTACCTTTAAACCGGCTTCGGTTGCGGCCAGGGTGGTGGTGGTACCGAAAGCTCCGATAGTAACTTCGTCCTGTTTAAAATCAGGCCAGTTGTGGTAAAGCGAACGTATTCCTTGCGGGCTGAAAAAAACCAGCATGTCGAACTTTGAAATATCTACATCTGCTTTCATTTCGGAAGGAACAGTGCGGTATAGAATGGCTTCGCTGAAATTGATTTTTGCATTTTCCAGTAAAAGAGGAAGTTCTTTGCTGTGGTTATCCGAGCAGGGAAGCAGAAAGCGCTCGGTTTTGTGCTTTTTGATGAGATCCATCAATTGCGACAAGTCGTTCTCCGAAAAGAAAATTTTGCGCTTGCGGAACTGCACATATTTCTGCAGGTAAAAAGCCACTGACTCCGACATGCAGAAATACTTCATAGTTTCAGGAATTTCGACACGCACATCTTTTGCAATGCTGAAGAAATGGTCAACAGCATGTTTGCTGTTAAAAATTATAGCAGTGTGTTCGTTAATATACACTTTCTCATCACGAAACTCACGCACCGAAACACCTTCAATTTTGAAGAACTTGATGAACTCAATGCTCACGCCATGTTTCTTAATTAATTCGCCATAAGGCGATTTTTCCAAATCTACAGGAACAGGTTGCGATACAAGTATGTTCTTGACTTTAGACACGTTAACTGATTTAAATTCTACTTTAGCAATAAATAGATTCATCTCTAAAATTTGCTGATCACCTTAAAAAGGAGTAGCAGGGGTAAAATTTCGAGGGTGCAAAGGTACAAAAATAAATAAAACAAATTGTAGCTCTTATTGGTAAACCCGGTTAAAATACCTCTGAAAAGTCGGTAAAGTATTAGTAATGATATTATTATGATACCAGAAGTAAGTAAAAATGTGCTGCTCCAGTAAAATGTGATTATAGCAACAGGAAACAGAATAACTCCTATCATGTAATTAAATATCATGATGTTTAGCTGATATTGCCTGGCTGCTTCACGGGTATCGAATATGAATCCTGTTACAAAAATGATTCCCGTTTTCAGGGATTGGTATAAGAAAAGACCTGCGAAAACAATTGCTGTAAACGACAGGTTGCTTAGTCCTGCGGGCATCCCGAAAAACTGCCTGATAATCAGAAACACGAAAATTGAACTGATGGTGTAATAAATAAAGCCAAGGCCTAGTGTGATGCGTTCCTTAAATAAATTGCCTTCACGCTCTAACTGGTTTAAATGATGTGGCTGGGCAACCGCCTGGAATATCTGGCTCATGCGTTTTGAATACGAGGTTTGTAACCAGGCCAGGATAAATAGACATGCCAGAAAAATCAAGGTAATCCAGTCGGACGATTGCCGTTCGATTGCCATGGGTGCTGGATGCTTTGGTTTAAGGTTATGCGGTTCGAATGCCGAGATTGTCTGATTAAGTTGCCTTAACGCAACCGGCGTTTTGAAGTTATAAACATTGAAATCGTAATATTTCAGTAGCGAATCGTTTGCCGGATGAACACTTTCATTTGTAAGAGGTACACAATAGTCGAAAAAAGCTACCGTATCGGTAAGCAAGGGATTATACTGATATCGTACAATGGAGTCGTTCATAGCCGGAAAGCGCAAAATTACAAAATTTGAATGGGCCATAACTTTATTTTATGCAAGGCTAAGGGTATAATTATTAACAACCGGGTTCATGGATTTTAATTACAGGGAATTTGCATAAGTTAAGTAAAGTCCTCTTCATATGTCAATTCTACCTGGCCAATCGTTCCTATTCAGCCTTTATTGTACTATTGCCATTTACCAATAACTATTTTCCATTAACTATTTACCAATAACCATTTTCCATTAACTATTTACCTCTAACTATTTTCCTCTAACTATTTTCCATTAACTATTTTCCATTAACTATTTTCCATTAACTATTTTCCATTAACTATTTTCCATTAACTATTTTCCATTAACTCTTCCCCCATTAACTATTCCCCCATTAACTGAATAAATTTCCGATTCCGATTGAAAATATTAACGGCAATCATTTGTAACCGCCAAATATATTCTACCTTTGCACCTGAAATCAGTACTTGTTAAGTTAATGTGTTGATTAACAGGAAGATGTAGTGTTTCGGACTAAAAAATTACGTACAATAATATTTTATAAAAATGGCAGAAATTATCGGGAAACTGGAAGATTTTAGTCTTTCCAAAAGTCCAAAGCTGCATGGTTCCATTCATAAGATTGGAATCATAGGCTGTGGATCGATGGGACAGGAAATCGCAAAAACAATCAGTCAGCATGGCTTCGATGTGGTGTGCCTCGATCTGGATGAAAAACGTATAGCAGATGGCCTCGAAGGTATTGCGCGTTCACTGGATAGAGAAATCCTCCGCTGGGGAATGACCAACAGCGAAAAGCGGCTCATTATGTCGCGTATAAAAGGAACAGTTGAATACAGCGCACTTTCCGACTGTGATATTGTTTTTGAAGCAATCAATTCGCGTAAACCAGGCACAAGCCTCGAAATACGTAAATCAATACTTCTGGCAGCTGAAAAAGTTGTGAGGCGCAATGCTATTTTGGCTTCGAACACTGCTACACTTATGGTTTCCGATCTGGCTTCCAGCCTCGAATATCCTGATCGTGCAGTGGGACTTCATTTTATGTCGCCGACTGACGATGTTAAAGTACTGGAAGTGGTGCGTAGTTCGCGTACTTCCGAAGAAGCGTTTGAGATTGTAAGCCGTTTTGTCCGTATGCTTGAAAAAAAGCCGATCACGCTTATGGAATCGCCAGGTAACGTTACCACCCGTATGATGTGTGTGATCATAAACCAGGCATGTGAAATGCTGATGGAAGGAATTGCTTCGACTCAGGATATAGACGAATTAATGAAATCGAGCATGGGCCATCAGTTTGGTCCGTTCGAACGCGCCGACAAAGTTGGCCTGGATAAATTGCAAAAATGGATGGATAATCTATATACTGAATTTGGCGAACATGGGTATAAAACTTCACCTGTTCTGAAACGCCTGGTTCGTGCCAATTTCCTTGGAAAGGCGACCGGACAAGGGTTCTATAAATATGATGCGAACGGTAAAATTATCGAAAGCACCATCACATGCCCTGAGTACAGGTAGTAATTTATTTTTATTTTTAAAAACTTTCAGATGAAGATTATAGTTTTGAACTGCGGAAGTTCATCCATAAAATACCAGCTCTTCGAAATGCCCTCAGCCGAAGTAGTTGCAAAAGGCCTGGTTGATAAAATCGGGCTCAAAGGTGCATCCATCAAGCATAATATGGCTAACGGAGATGTGCTGAAACTCGAAGGTGAAATCCTTGATCACCAGGCAGGTATTGAATTTGTGCTGGGAATTCTTACACATAAGGAATATGGTTGTGTTAAAGATCTGAACGAAATTGGCGCCGTAGGGCATCGTGTAGTTCATGCCGGTGAAAAATTCAATAGCAGCGTTGCTATTACAAAGGAAGTTATTGATGCTCTTGTTGAATGTATTGACCTCGCTCCATTGCATAATCCTCCGAATCTCGAAGGTATTTATGCCATTACAAAACTTCTGCCCGAAGTTCCACAGGTTGGAGTATTCGATACAGCATATCATCAAACCATGGAGGAAAAAGCATACCTGTATGGAATTCCATATTCGTTGTACGAAAAATACAAAGTACGCCGCTATGGTTTTCATGGATCGAGCCATCGTTTTGTTTCGCAGCGTGCTGCCGATATGCTGGGTAAAAAAATCGAAGACCTCAAAATCATTAGCTGCCATCTTGGCAACGGCGCTTCAATGTGTGCCATTCAAAATGGAAAGTCTGTCGATACTTCAATGGGAATGACACCGGTTGAAGGCCTGGTAATGGGAACCCGTTGTGGCGATCTGGATGCCGGTGCACTTTTGTATATTGCCGATAAGGAAGAAATCAGTATTCCTTACACCAGCACTTTGATTAATAAACATAGCGGAATGCTTGGATTATCGGGCGTTTCGAGCGATATGCGCGATATCGAAACCGCAGCGTTCGAAGGCAATCACAAGGCACAGGTTTCGCTCGATATTTATCATTACCGGATTAAAAAATACCTCGGTTCGTATGCCGCAGCTATGGGTGGCGTTGATGTTGTAATATTTACCGGTGGCGTTGGCGAAAATGGCTGGGAAACACGCCAGGACGTTTGCGAAGGACTCGAATTTATGGGTATTGATTTTGACATTCAGAAAAATACCAAACTCCGCGGGAAGGAAGTTGTTATAAGCAAACCGAATTCAAAGGTTACTGTAATGGTAGTTCCTACAAACGAAGAACTGGTGATTGCAAATGATACTTTTGAGATTGTAACGGCTTAAAATTTGATCTATTGTTAAATGATAAAAGGCAGCTTTAGGCTGCCTTTTATCGTTGTTGAGGTAAGTGAATTGCTACTCAATATTGCAAAACTTTCAATATTCCATATCCTGCTCAACTCCACGTATGTAGGTAACTTTTTTAATCATGTGCCGATGCGGTTCATAAAAACTAAACACTCCATCCCAGCAATAGCGCATTTCGGTAGTCTTGGTTAACCACAGCGCCGATCCTTTATATTCGAGGTTTCCCAGCGTATCGTAACGCCTGATACGCATCACGCTATCGTTCAGATACCTGATTTTCATAAGCTTATCTCCGTAGTTGTAATACACATACCTTTTTGTTTCTTTACCGTGATTATACCAGCCTTTGAAAATTCTTTTCTCAGGATTTAATTTGGAAACTTCAACCCAATAGCCGTGCTTTTTACCTTCAGCATCAAACTGGTTCTTTTTATGCATACAAGGTTGTGAGGAAGTATCCACAGAGATTCCCAGAAACATTAACAAAAGAAAAAGAGGGGAGAACCGTTGCATCTGTTTAGTTTAGCTTAAAATAGATTGGCATATTAAACAGAACTCTTGCGGGTTTACCTTTATAAAGACCAGGTATCCATTTTGGCATTTCTTTTACAACTCTAAGTGCTTCCTCATCGCAACTACTGCCAATTCCTTTTAAAGTTTTGACATTGCTGATTGAGCCGTCTTTTTCAACAATAAATGAAACATACACAGTGCCCTCCAGTCCTTTTTTAATAGCTTCCTCAGGATACTTAATGTTTTGGGACAGATACTGATTTCTAGCTTCTTCTCCTCCGGGAAATTTAGGCATAGGTTTAACTATAGTGTAAACCGGATCATTTGAATTTGTTCTTTCTGATATAGGAGGAGGTGGTGGAGGTGTATCATTCGGTTGAACTGCAACTGATTGTTGTGCCGGGGCATCCGGAGCAACAGCCTTTTCGGCAGTTTTATTTGCTGACTGGTTGCAGGCTACCGTGTAAAACATTACGGTACAAACTGCTAACGGTAATACTACGGCAGCCTTCAGCCGGGCAAACCGCGTGCTTTTTTTGTAAAACATTGTTAACCTCCTTTTTATAAGTGAGTAATTGAAATTATTTCCCAGTATGATAGCCTGGGCAGCTTTATCTTGTCCGAA
>JBBSDG010000098.1:0-11801 GCA_038249635.1 Bacteroidales bacterium
GGCGGCCCGGCAACAAAGCTACTGGCCGAAATCAAAAAAGAAATTGAAAACTTTGATATCAACCTGATTTAACAAATAGATTATGTACGATCTGGGAATAATTGGTGCTGGCCCTGCCGGATATGTTGCCGCTGAACGAGCGGGGGAAAACGGACTTAAAGTTGTGCTGTTCGAAGGAAAAGAAATCGGTGGAGTGTGCCTGAACGAAGGCTGCATTCCTACAAAAACGCTCCTTTATTCGGCTAAAATTTATGATAATGCCAAGCATGGCGACAAATACGGCGTTAATGCGAGCCATGTGGAATACGATTTCAGCAAAATGATGGCACGCAAGAATAAAGTCGTGAAAAAACTGGTTGCCGGGGTTACGGGATCGTTGAAAGCGTGCCATGTGGAAACTATAAAGGCAAATGCAACTATTGATGGGAAAGCGACCGATCATATAGTTATAAGTGCTGCCGGTACAAAATACCAATGTAAAAACCTGCTTATCTGCACGGGTTCTGAGGCTTTTATCCCTCCAATTCAAGGCCTTGAAAGGGAAAATATTCTCACCAACCGCGAAATCCTTCAGCTCGAACAGGTTCCGGCCACAATGGCTATTGTAGGCGGCGGAGTTATCGGAATGGAGTTCGCCAGCTTTTTCAGTAGCCTTGGCACCAAAGTAACCGTTATTGAAATGCTTGACGAAATTATCACAGGCATGGATCGCGATTGCAGCGTTATGCTTCGTAAAGAATTCGAGAAAAAAGGAATCATTTTCAGATTAGGTACAAAAGTTACGCGCATGGATGGCAAGACCATCTTTTTCGAAAAAGATACTAAAACAGAGGAGTTGCTTGCTGACCAGGTATTAATGAGCGTTGGCCGCAAACCGGTTCTGAAAGGATTTGGTCTTGAAAATCTCGGTGTGGAGCTTTTCAAAGGTGGAATAAAAATCGACGAAAATTGCCGTACCAACCTTCCCAACGTTTATGCAGCAGGCGATGTTACAGGTTTCTCATTGCTTGCTCACACGGCCAGCCGCGAAGGCGAAGTGGCTGTAAATCATATCATCGGGAAAAAAGACCGTATGCGTTATAACGCCATTCCCGGAGTTGTTTATACAAATCCTGAAGTGTCGGGAGTTGGACTTACCGAGGAAATGGCCACTGCCACAGGGATACCCTTCGAAGTACAAAAACTGCCTATGACCTATGTCGGCCGGTTTATTGCTGAAAACGAATCCTTTAACGGTCTTTGTAAGGTGCTAATAGGGAAAAAATACGGAGAAATTTTAGGTGTACATATGATTGGTAATCCAAGTTCGGAAATGATATTCGGAGCCTGCATCGCCATTGAATCCGAAATGACCCTTGAAGAGTTGAAGCAGGTAGTTTTCCCCCATCCTACAATATCTGAAATTTTCAGGGAAACTGCATTCAGGTTTTAAAGCATATTTTTTATCTTCTTTAGATCCAAATCAAAAAAAGAAATCAAACATATTCATAGTAAATAAAAACGTAAACGATGCCAAAGTCTCAATTTATTGACCCGTCGAAAGTCAGAAAGTCCGGAATGCTTAACATCAAACCCATTCCGATGAACCAGTATAATAAATCGGTTGCCGAAGAGAAGTCCAACTTCAGTAACGAAGACCTGGTTCGTATTTACCATGATATGGTGGTGATACGTGAGTTCGAAACCATGTTGAACCTCATCAAGACAAAAGGCGAATACAATGGCGTACCCTACGATCATCCGGGGCCGGCTCACTTGTCGATAGGTCAGGAAGCTGCCGCTGTAGGTATGGCTTACCTTCTTGATGAAAACGATTTTATTTTCGGCTCACACCGTTCGCATGGCGAGATTCTGGCAAAAGGATTGTCGGCCATCAATAAGTTGCCGGACGAAAAACTCCTGAAAACCATGGAGGAGTTCTTTAGCGGACGCAATCTTAAAATTGTGAAAGATGCTTATAGCGGTGATCTGAAATCAATGGCTATTCATTTTCTGATTTACGGGACTCTTGCCGAGATATTTGCCCGCGAAACCGGCTTTAACAAAGGGCTTGGTGGATCGATGCATGCTTTCTTTACGCCGTTCGGTGTTTACCCGAATAACGCCATTGTCGGAGGATCAGGCGATATAGCCGTAGGTGCAGCTCTTTATAAAAAGGTAAACCGTGAAAAAGGAATTGTAGTTGCCAATATCGGCGATGCTTCCTTAGCCTGCGGCCCTGTGTGGGAAGGCATGGCTTTTGCCACTATGGATCAGTTCAATCAGTTGTGGGAAGGTGATATGAAAGGCGGATTACCCCTCATTTTCAATGTCATGAACAACCAATACGGCATGGGAGGCCAAACTTGCGGCGAAACTATGGGATACGAAGTGGCTGCCCGTGTAGGCGCTGCTCTCAACAAAGATAATATGCATGCCGAGCGCGTGGATGGTTACAATCCCCTGGCAGTAATTGATGCCTACCGCCGCAAAATGGCAATTATAAAGAAAAAACAAGGACCCGTATTTCTGGAAATCTTAACGTACCGCTACAGCGGCCATTCCCCTTCCGATGCTTCATCGTACCGAAGCAAAGAAGAGGTTGATGCCTGGCAGGACATTGATTCCATAGAGACTTTTGGAAACGAACTGGTTAAGGCTGGTGTTGCCAGTGCCGATCAGTTGGCTGAAATAAAAGCAACTACAAAGGAATTGATAACCTGGGGATTAAAACTTTCGACGAATAACGAGGTTTCACCCCGGATGGACATGATCCGTTATCCTGAGCTGATCGGCGAAATGATGTTCTCCAACCAATCGAAGGATGCTATGAAAGAAGGTATCCCTGAAGTGAATCATCCGATGGCCGAAAATCCAAGGGTAAAGCAACTCATCGGCAAGGAGCGATTTGCTTTCGACAAAGATGGCAAACCGATTTCCTCCATGAAACAATACCTGTTCCGCGATGGGATTTTCGAAGCAATCATCGACCGGTTTTATAAAGACCCAACCCTTGTTGCTTATGGCGAAGAGAACCGCGACTGGGGCGGAGCTTTTGCTGTGTACCGTGGACTCACCGAAGCTTTACCGTATCACAGGCTTTTCAACTCTCCCATATCTGAAGCTTCAATCGTAGGCACAGCCATTGGTTATGCCATGTGTGGCGGAAGGGTTATCCCCGAAATTATGTATTGTGACTTTATTGGTCGTTCGGGCGACGAAATTTTTAATCAGATGCCCAAATGGCAGGCCATGAGTGGAAATTTGATCAAGATGCCGGTAGTGGTGCGTGTTTCAGTTGGTTCGAAATACGGTGCACAGCATTCGCAGGATTGGTCATCTCTGGTGGCTCATATCCCGGGAATCAAGGTTGTATTTCCTGCTACTCCTTATGACGCCAAAGGGCTTATGAACACAGCATTGCAGGGAACTGATCCCGTGCTTTATTTTGAAAGCCAAAGGCTTTATGGTATTGGCGAAGAATTTCATGAGGGTGGAGTTCCCGAAGGATATTATGAAATTCCTTTCGGCGAACCCGATATTAAACGGGCAGGCAAAGACCTTACTATACTTTCAATCGGAGCTACACTTTACCGTGCTATTGAAGCAGCCAACATACTTGAAGAAAAATATGGTATCAGCACCGAAATCATTGATGCCCGCTCACTCGTTCCTTTTAACTACGAAATAGTTATTGAGTCGTTGAAAAAAACCGGCAGGATTATTCTGGTAAGCGATGCCAACGAAAGAGGCTCGTTCCTGAAAGACCTGGCGCAGAACATTACCGAATTTGCATTTGATGAACTTGATGCTCCGCCGGTGGTGGTCGGATCGAGGAACTGGATCATCCCGGCTTATGAACTGGAGGAATATTTCTTCCCACAGGCTTCGTGGATCATCGATGCTGTTCACGAAAAAATCGTACCCCTTAAAGGTCATTCGGTTATGAATAATTTTACCAAGGCTGAAAAAATGAGGCGTTCCGGTTTGGGCATTTAATAATAGTGGGTTCAGGGCAATTCACTCAAAATGAAATTAATAGCTAACTGATAATCTTTATGAAAGGCACTAAAAATATCTTATCCATCTTTCCGGAAAATGAATATCTGCTGACGAGGTATGCTTTGAATCCCGATACATCCATACCGGATATTAACGGACACATTCATACGCCTTACTCGTTCAGCGCTTTCAATAGCATCGGACAAGCAGTGCGAATGGCGAAGGAAGAAAAAGTTAAAATCCTTGGCATCAACGACTTTTTTGTTACAGATGGATATGATGAATTTTATCGTACTTGCCTCAAACACAAAATCTTCCCGTTGTTCAATATTGAATTCATAGGGCTGAACAAAGAAGACCAGACGCAGAACCTGAAAGTGAATGATCCGAGTAATCCCGGAAGGACCTATCTGTCGGGCAAAGGATTGGATTACCCTCCGGTTCAGAGTGTCTTGAATCGTCGTAAATTAGAAGCAGTTATTGATGCGAGCCAGGAGCAAATTGTCCTGATGCTAGAGAAGCTGAATCCATTGCTGAAAAATTGTGGTATTGATCAGCCGTTTACTTTTGAAGGTATTGGCTCAAAGTATGCAAAAAATCTGGTGCGGGAGCGTCACCTGGCAACAGCCTTAAGGGTTTTGGCTGAAGACACATTTGTTGGGCAATCCGAAAGAATAAAGTTTTATGAGGAATTGTTTAATAGCCCACTGACAGTCGATATCTACAATGCAGCCAGCCTTGAAAATGAAATCCGCAGCCGCCTTTTGAAATTGGGTGGGGCCGCTTTTGTTCCTGAAGAAGAAAGCTCATTCCTTCCGGTGGAGGAGCTTTGTGAAATAATTCTCGATGCAGGTGGCATACCGACTTACCCCCTTTTGCTGGATGATGCAAAAGGCAATTTCACAGATTTTGAGGCCGATCGTGAAAAGCTTCACGAAAAGCTTGTGAAGTATAACATCCACAGTGTTGAATTCATTCCAGGAAGGAATGCCCTTCATCACCTGGAAGATTACGCAACTTATCTTTACAATAAAGGATACCTGGTTACTTTTGGAACAGAGCACAACACTCCAAGCCTCGATCCTATTAAAGTAACCTGCCGTGCTAGGGTTGATTTGTCGGATAATTTGAAAAAAATAGCTTTTGAGAGTACATCTGTCCTGGCAGCTCACCAATACCTGAAAGCCAGGGGAGAGAAAGGATACCCGGAACAGGTGGCAAAAAAAGGTATGCAGGTGCGTCAGGAATTCATTGAACTTGGGAAAGCAGTACTTCAGTATTATTTTAATCTGTAAATCATCATGAATAATTCCATACAACAACTTGCAGAAATATCGCAGTTTTATGGGCAGGACAGCCAGTTTGTAATTGCCGGGGGCGGAAATACCTCGTATAAAACGGCAGACAAACTCTGGGTAAAAGCCAGTGGTTTTTCACTTGCAACTATAAGTGAGGAAGGCTTTGCCATTCTCGATCGCAGCAAGCTGAAGGATATCTCAACCAAAACATACAGTAGCGATCCGCTTGAGCGCGAGCGACAGATTAAAGATGATTTGTCGGATGCCAACCTCACCAAAGATCTTCGGCCTTCTGTAGAAACTTCGCTCCACGATCTGATTGATTATAGTTTTGTGGTTCACCTGCATCCAACGCTTGTAAATGGTGTGATGTGCAGTAACCACGCAAAAGAAGTTACCGAACAACTTTTTGGCAAAGAAGTTTTGTATGTGCCTTATACCGATCCCGGCTATATTCTTTTTAAAGCGGTTGAAAAGGAGATAATTGCATACAAATCGCAATCAGGCGTTTGTCCTAAAATTATTTTCCTTCAGAATCACGGAATTTTCGTAGGTGCTGATACCACTCAGGAAATCAAAGAAATATACGATTCGGTGATCAGTAAAATTGAAACCCCGGTAAACGAAAAACCTGATCTTACAGCCACTGTAATTCCTGATGATATTACGGAACTGGTTCCGGCTATCCGAATGATACTTTCTGCGGATAATGATCTGAAAACCATAAAAGTTACCAAAAACAAACTGGTTGACCTGTTTATTAAGAGCGAGGCAGAATTTGCAAAAATAGAGTTTCCCTCCACACCGGATGTTATAGTTTATTGCAAGTCGAATTACCTGTATGCCGAAGGTGAAACTCCGGCTGCAATCCTTGCCGATCTGGAGAGAGCAATACCTGTTTTCACAAGTAAATTTGGCTATGCGCCCAAAGTTATTCTGATCAGGAACTATGGATTTATTGCTGTAGGTGATCATGCAAAGCAGGCTCAGATTGTTACCGATGTTTTCCTCGACCTGTTGAAAATAGCCCTTTTTGCCGAATCTTTCGGAGGGCATCATTGCCTTACTGCAGGACAAATCCGGTTTATTGATACCTGGGAGGTTGAAAACTACAGGCGTAAAATCTCTGCTGCGGGCTCGCTAAAGGGAAGGGTTCATAACAGGACAATTATCGTTACCGGCGCTGCTATGGGATTTGGTGAAGGTATTGCCAAAGGGCTTTTTGCCGAGGGTGCTAACCTGGTAATTGCCGATATTAATCCTGAAGTCGGGGAACTGACAGTAGCTTCAATCAACAAAGAAGCAGGTAACAACCAGGCTGTTTTTATCAAAACCAATGTGGCTGACGAAGTGCTGGTTAAGAACCTGGTAAAGGAAACAGTTTGCCAGTTTGGAGGATTTGATGTTTTTGTATCCAATGCCGGAATTCTTAGGGCAGGCGGACTCGATGAAATGACGATTGCTGATTTTGACCTTGTGACGAAAATTAATTACAGCGCTTTCTTTTATTGCACTAAAATTGCGGCTCCTGTTCTGAAACTGCAGAGTAAATATGCCTCCAATTATTATTCTGATATTATCCAGATCAACTCAAAATCGGGATTGCGAGGAAGTAATAAGAATTTCGCTTATGCAGGCGGAAAATTTGGAGGAATAGGTTTAACCCAGTCGTTCGCGCTTGAACTGGCACCATTTAAAATAAAAGTGAACGCTATTTGTCCGGGAAATTATTACGAAGGTCCGTTGTGGAGCGATCCCGAAAAGGGGCTTTTTCAACAATATCTCCGTGCCGGCAAAGTGCCGGGAGCCAAGACCATCAAAGATGTGGAAGCATATTATCTTTCGCAGGTGCCGCTTGGCAAAGGCTGTACACCTGATGATGTGGTAAAGGCTGTAATGTACCTGGTTGATCAGAAAAATGAAACCGGACAGGCTATCCCCATCAGTGGCGGACAGGTGATGTTGGGTTAATCATTCGTAAATAATGAAATCAAGGTACGATTTACGATTTACGATTGGGGGAGATATAACTTACAAGCTCAATTTGTAGATCGGCATTCGTAATTATGAAATCAAGGTACGATTTACAATTGGAGCAAATAATGCATACAAGCATCACTTTAACAAACCCGACAATTCGTAAATCGTCATTCGTAAATCAAAAATCGTCATTCGTAAATCGTAAATTCAACCTGTATGAAAGCAATGCTGCTCACCGGTATAAGAAAGATCGAAAGGATTGAAATACCTGATCCTGTAATTTACTGTGATACAGATGTTTTGATAAAGATGAAAACCGTTGGCGTCTGTGGTTCCGATATTCATTACTTTAAACATGGTAAAATCGGGAGCCAGGTGATACAGTTTCCTTTTGCTCTCGGGCACGAAGGTGCCGGACAAGTGGTTGCCGTTGGCGATGCAGTAACGCATGTAAAAGTGGGGCAGCGCATTGCCATTGAACCTGCAATGCCTTGTGGCGAATGCGATCAGTGTCTTTCAGGACGCCAGCATACATGCCGGAAATTAAAATTCCTCGGTTGCCCGGGCCAGGCTGCCGGTTGCCTGAGCGAATATATTGTAATGCCTGAAACCAGTTGCATCCCGGTTTCGGATTCGATCAGTTACACCCAGGCTGCTATTTCCGAACCTCTTGCTATCGGAGTTTATGCTGTAAAGCAATCCATCCCGATGAAAGGATCCAGAATAGGTATTCTTGGATTTGGTCCTATCGGCATGAGCGTTCTTTTGCCAGCCATTTCCCAGGGAGCAACTAAGGCTTATGTTACCGATAAAATTAGCGAACGGCTGAAAATTGCTGAAAAATGCGGTGCAACCTGGACAGGAAATCCTGATAAAGAAGATATTGTAACAATTATCAAAGAAAAAGAACCCCTTCTGCTGGATGTGGTTTTTGAATGCTGCGGAAAACAGGAAGCCATAGATCAGGCAATAGAAATATTGAAGCCCGGAGGTAAACTGATGATTATCGGAATCCCTGAATTCAGCCGCTGGTCGTTCAGCGTGGATGATTTGAGGCGAAAGGAAATTACAATAACCAATGTAAGACGACAGGTGAATTGTGTGGAACCGGCTTTGGAGATGATGGAAAAAGGAATTGTAGATGTCAGCCTGATGCCAACGCACCGTTTTAGTTTCGATGAAACACAAAAAGCCTTTGAACTGGTTGCAGGATATAAAGATGGTGTGATGAAAGCAATGATTGATTTTGAAGATTAGCAGGAATAAGGCATAAGGTATAAGTTGTAAACAAAGCTCTGCCACGGTAAACATATAAGGCTGATCCTCGGTAATTTATGCTAAAACAGTACTATAAACCATAACACATGAAAACAAAAGCAGTACGTATATATGGCAAGCATGACCTCCGTTTGGAGGAGTTCGACCTGCCTGCAATCAAAGATAATGAAATATTAGCCAAGGTAGTGAGCGACAGCATTTGCATGTCGTCGTACAAAGCGGCTAACCAGGGTGCCGACCATAAACGCATACCAAATGATATTGCCCAAAATCCGACCATGATCGGTCATGAATTTGCCGGCGAGCTCGTGGAGGTAGGTGCCAAATGGAAGCATAAATTTGCCGCAGGTCAGAAATTCTCCATTCAGCCAGCCATTTATTATGAAAACGGTCCTGTTGGTATTTTGAGCGCTCCCGGTTATTCGTACCAATATATCGGAGGTGATGCAACTTATGTAATCATCCCGAATGATGTTCTGGTTCAGGATTGCCTGATGGTTTACAATGGTCCCGGCTTTTATCCTGCTTCCCTGGCTGAGCCAATGTCGTGTGTTATCGGAGCCATGCATGCCAATTATCATGTAAAACCCGGTTCGTATGTTCATCAAATGGAAATCGTTGACGAGGGTAAAATGGCGATCCTTGCAGGCGTAGGCCCTATGGGACTTGCAGCCATAAACTATGTTATTCATCGCGAGGACCGTAAACCATCTCTGCTTGTAGTTACAGATATTGACCAGGCTCGTCTGGATACTGCCGCTACTATTTTCCCGGTTGAACTAGCCAAAAGCAAAAGCATTAAACTGATTTATTTCAACACTTCTGATGTTGCTGACCCGGTTTCGGAAATGCGGAAACTTACAAACGACAGTGGTTTCGACGATGTATTTGTTTTTGCCCCGGTAGCTCCGCTGGTTGAGCAGGCGGATGCCATTCTGGGAATCAACGGTTGCCTGAATTTCTTTGCCGGTCCGGGTGATCCCGATTTTAAAGCAAAGTTTAATTTTTATAATGTGCATTATGCCTCAACCCATATTGTAGGAACAAGCGGTGGGAATAACGACGATATGATTGAATCGCTCAAAATGTTTGGTAAAGGCCTCGACCCGGCAGGCCTGGTTTCGCATATAGGAGGTCTCAACGCTGTAATCGATACCACTTTGAACCTTCCCCATATTCCAGGAGGTAAAAAACTGATTTACACCCACATTGAGATGCCTTTGACAGCCATTAAAGACTTTGCTAAAATAGGGGAAACTAATCCGGTTTTTGCTCTATTGGCTAAAAAATGCGATGAGCATAAAGGATTGTGGAATATTGAAGCGGAGCAGATTTTACTGGATAATGCGGATAAGTTAAATGCCTGATCAAACGATCCTGCCAATAGTGGTATAAGGCTAATTATCAACTCAGACATATTGGTGAGGAGTTTGGAAAAGTTAAAGTTATTACCGAAACAAGTAAGAAAAAAGCTAAACGAGCGTTTAATAGAATAAGTAACAATTTTACGTGATGGAAGCGAATGTCCCTTTATCAAGCCAAAGTATGATCAGAAGGAGTATTATAATGGGTGAAAGTGTAACATGCGTTAAAAAAATAATCTAAATAGTGTCCAAACAGGAATTGTTATCTTATTGAGCTTTACTTATCCAGCTAATTTATAGTAAGTTTATATGTGATATTGAAACATTCGAATTCAATACAAATGTGCTATTGATTTGTAGGTTTAGCATTTTTGGGGCTTAATAGCGATAATGCAACAGTAATAATTCCGTGCAAAAGAAAGAAGAAACAAAAACTTATACCGGATCAAAAGGAGTTCAATACGAATGTATCATGAGTAGGAGTGCAAATAAAGCATATTTTTGCAAGTGCGCAAATAAGCATGAAAGTAAAGGTAAAATTCAGAGGAAGTCTTTTTGCACAAGAAGACACGGTCATTTATGTAGCTAGTGTTTTACCAAACTTTAATACTTGCTTTCTTAAAAACCCATAAAAATTAATTTGGTATAAACTCTGCTTTTTGTCTATAACATAGGCATCGCTTAATTGCAAACAGCACAAACTATTGAAAATGATAAAAAAGCTATTAATCGTGAATATTCTTTTCCTGGTGACTATCATGGCATCAGCACAGATTATTTCTGAAACGATAAAAACTCCTGCTATTGACAGTAATGTACTTCGCATCATCAACATGAATTGTTGTTTTGTCCAACATGTGGATTCATCCAATGTTTACAAATTCAGGATCAACCGTAACTCATCATTGTACTACTGGTATATTAAAAATGCTCCGGTAGGCTTAACAATTAATAAAGATAATGGCCAGCTTAATTTCAAGGCAGCAAAAAACTATTTTTTATCAGGCAAGTTAAAATATGATTTCCCATATAAAGCAAACCTGATTGTACAAAGCCTTGATGACCCGAAAGATAAAGAGGATACAACTTTTTCCATTTCTTTTTATAATACAGAAATTATTCCCTCCCGAATAAAACTAAGTGTTTCTGGCTTTCTCATAGTTGATGAAGGCGAAACAGTTTCCTTTAGTGTACAGTGTGAAACAGGCAGTTTCCCTTTTGAAAGTATTTTATTCAATAGTACTGAGCCGTTAAAAGATTATACACTGGTGAAACAATGTAACGAACAATTTAAGTGGACACCGGGTTTTGATTTTGTAAAAGATGATGATCAGAGTAAAGAGAAGACAGTTACTCTCAGTTTTATCGGCACTACCCGTTCACAGGCCAGAGACACTGCAAGTATTCGTATTTTGGTAAAGAATGCACTAAATTATCCTAAGGCCAGAGAAGAATTTGAACAGGTGAATCAAAATATTCGTTCTTATATCCTTTTGTTGAAATATGCATTTGTGCAGATAGATAAAAGGGTGAAAAAAGTAAAATCGTACCGTACCGTATTTGATCTTACTTCAACTTCCACGGCGCTTACAGGCACTATATTGAATACTGTCGGTAGCCCTTCTGCTCGTAATACAGGTGTGATACTTCCCAGTGTTGGCGTGGCTCTTGTACCCGTAAAAGACGCTACGGTTCCCAATAATACAGTAGAACTGAATCAGGCATCACAAATTCGCGGCGCTATCAAACGCCTCGAATATTTGCTGACGGATAATGTACCGGTAGGCGACAGGGATAATGATATTATACGTAAAACAAATAAACTGAAAGATGAATTAAAGCAGGTACAAGTGCAGTTGATTGATATACCGGTTGATATCTCAGCTAATATGACAGAGGA
>JBBSDG010000099.1:0-11792 GCA_038249635.1 Bacteroidales bacterium
AAGCGGCAAGGAAAAATTGATACTTTTGGATGAAATACTAAAAGGTACAAACTCAAAGGATAAGCAAGCCGGATCCATTGCCCTGATAGAACAATTACTGAACTACAAATCGGTTGGTTTGTTTGCCACCCACGACCTTGCGCTTGGCGAACTGGCCGATCGTTACCCGGGACATGTAAACAACCTTTGTTTCGAGATTGAAATTGAAGGAGATAAAATGGTGATTGATTACAAGTTGCATAAAGGAGTTTGTAAAAATCTGAATGCCACTTACCTGATGCGAAATATGGGAATATTATTTGAAAGCAGTTGAGAACGGTTATCTGTAACTTAATTGAACTATTAAACCATTCATATGTTCTTGAAGTAACTCTAAATTATTATGAAATCATTCGAAAATTTCCTTGAGCGGTTAATTTACAATTCGCGTTGGATACAGGCTCCTGTGTATGTGGGACTTATTATAGGCACCCTGGTATTTTCTGCGAAATTCTTTGTAGAATTATACCATATGATTGCCACATTTGGAATAAGTGATGAAAAAACTCTGATGATTGCAATCCTCACTCTCATTGATGTTACAATGGTTATAAACCTTCTGATTGTAGTAATTATCGGCGGATACTGGACTTTTGTAAATAAGATTGAAATAATAAAGGAAGAAGAAAGGCCTGATTGGTTGAAAAAAATTAATGCAGGTACATTAAAAATAAAGCTGATTGTTTCACTGGTCAGTATTTCAGGAGTAGATCTGCTAAAATCCTTTATCAATATTCAGAACATAAGTTCCGAAAAAGTTATTCTTCAGATTGCAATTCACCTTACATTTATAATTTCGGCACTATTGCTTGCACTTTCTGATAAAATCATGGATAAATCATCCAATCAGTAATAAGATAAAGGAAAAAAAATTAATCCGGAGCAAACCATTCAAACTGCTTATCGACTAACTTTGAAAGGGTATTTTACGTCGTTTAAGGTTTAGATTTAAAAAGCGTATATGTAGTAATATACAATAAGGATGTTTATTCAGAACCATATAGTTGACAGTAAACAATTTATCAATTAATACTGCTTTCCATGAACCTCTACTTCACCAAGTTCGTTGATAGGAATTTCGACGATGCCATTTTACATGTCACAGCCATCCTAAAGGAACACGGTTTCGGTATAATTACCGAAATTGATGTGAAAGATACTCTCAAGAAAAAGATAGATGTTGATTTCAGGCCATACCGGATATTAGGTGCCTGCAATCCTTCATTTGCACACAAGGCTTTGCTTTCGGAGAATAAAGCCGGAATTATGATGCCTTGCAATGTTATAGTGCAGCAACACGATGATGGCAAAGTTGAAATCACTATTGTTAATCCCGATATTGCTGCCGGGGCGTTCAAGAATGATGCTCTTGAGGATTTTGCCTGTGAAGTAACAAAAGAACTAAGGAAAGTTTATAGGAAAATCTGACCTGGCAAATCAATCCACTTATAATACTTTCCCAATAGTTTTACGTCGTGTGCGATTATAGTTCCTCAAACGATTAACTCTGTCGGCTATTGGCAATCTCAAAATATAATCTAAATGTTTCTTTACCAAATAAAGATTTGTGTTTTCTGATCACTGTTGTCGGTTTAAAAATATAACAATACGTTTAAACCTTTGATTTTATTACGTCCCTGACGGGACTTATTGGAATGGGGCTGCTTTTAATTCTACCAATATATCGTTCTTACAGGACTGCCCCGCTAGGGGCAATATATTGGTAGAAAACAAGATACAGAACAAATTAAGTCCCATCAGGGACGAGATAGATTTTAACTGTACAATGATATTTTCTGATATTAAAAAGCCGGGATGCTGTTAACATTCCGGCTTTTCACGTTCAATGGTGAATATTGTTCCTTATTTCTTGATAAATTTCCGGTAAACTATGCCTGCATGATTTTGAATAACCAGGTTGTAAATTCCCGGTGTTAAATCGGAAACCGCAATTGTAAATTCGTCATGGTATTCGGGAATGATAAAAGATCTTTGCTTCCTGCCCATCATATCCTGAATAAATCCCTGCCTGTTCTTATCCGACGGTGAAATTTTCAGAGTAATGATTTCTTCAGCAGGATTTGGATATAGCGTCATTGGTGTGTTATTGTTTCCGACCTCGTCAACCGAGGTAAAGGGCAATTGCTGTAGAATTGAAGCATAGCGGATTGTCAAAAATGGCTTGATTCCATAAGGCGTATGGCTATCAATAGTTTTGGTAAAACCATTGTTAAAATCAGTCAATGTGTACCCATAATCAAGGGTACGGTATGTGTCAGCATTGACAGCATCAGTTATCAGTGTTTTCAGGGAATCAATGTGTTGAAAGATAATTGCAGGATTTATAATCATACGGGCAATTGTATCCAGGTAATGCTGGTACCTTGCTTTAAATACAGGAACTGCCAGTATTTTTTCTGCCAGAGGTCTGGGTTCGCTATGTGAAATCCAGTCCATACAATTGCGGGTGGCCCAGTCGCGGTTTACCCAATCTACGCCAAAAGTGTTGTCGGTGTCGTACGAAATAAACTCAAACTTGCCGGTAGCTGTATTATGGTAAAGGAAATAATTGTTCTTATTGTACATATAATCGTCCCAGTTACCGGTAGCAACATCCAGGGCAAAGGCTTTCAGAAAGTTGTCAACGTTAATTTTCCGGGTAATTGCAACCGCAAAAGCAGCATCAGCAGGCTGATTAAGAGTTGAGATGAGATCAACCAGATCGGAATAATCATCTGCTGCCTCATTGGTTTTCAGATCGTAAGCCCGGCCGCCTGAAGAGGAACCACCCGCAATGTTTTTATAAGTTTGCTGATTTGTGCCAAAATAAACCAGGTCGGCAGGGTAGGTACACTTGTAAAGATTGCCACTTTTCTCGCCATAAACCCGTTGCAGCCAATCCTTATCAAATTCTTCGAGATTCGTATAGAGTCCATAATAAGCCTGGTTAATATACACTTTTACAAAACTTGTGCGGCGTTCAACCATACCGGCGTTTTTCCAGGTATCGTAAAAAAGCTTTTCGCGGATAAGTGTAGGATCATTGTGAGCACCGTTAAGATTGATCTTCTTAACATCCTGATACTTGCGACCCGAAACGTACTCATTAAAACTTATCTTGAACGATTTTTTCTTCGAAACCCTTGAGGTATTTCCACGCAACCTAAAGCCTATATTCTGCAATGTATCGCGCTTTGAACCGTAATCATATATGAACATGGCTTTGAAATAATGATCGGAATCCACATTTGCCATGATCCAATTCAGCGAATCCTGGGAGATTTCGATATAAACCGAAGATACCCGCGAATTGTCAAACAGCGTATTCTGGGCAAATAAACTATTGAGTGGGCAGAAAATCAGATAAAGATATAGCGGCAGATATTTCATCATGGATTTTTATGGAACTAAATTTTTGGTAAAAGTACAAAACGAAATAGAAACTCCCTTAAATTCAGATGAATGATAAAGCTGACAAGTGAATAGTACGATCAAAAATTTTTGCAACATATCTCTGTTCATGAGCGCGTATAAGGTTCATAGTAACAATTCAGGGAAATCAATACTTCGATCATTAAATTGCTGATATTGGCACCTAAAGTTGCATCATAACGTAAAAACAATAAAAATTTATCCCTCTTCCGGCAAAAAAATATTGCGGGCCATATTACCAATAATATTTGTTGTAACAGTATCAATAGTGCCTCCAATTAGTCCGCCAATCAGCGGTACAGCTTTTCCTATATTTACTGCACCTTTTCCGCCATACATTGCCAGCAAACGAAATCCTACTCTTTCATTAATTGTCAGGATGGATCTTTCCGAAATACTGCCGACGGCCCTGGCAGTAATTTTTGAACCTATTAGTATTCCAGCCTCCTGTAAAAAATCCTTAGCAATATTTCCAACAAGACACATATAGACCAGCATTTTCACTTTCTCCTCGCGAAGATTATGCCCGCCCATCTGCGCAAGGGCAGAAATCATTCGTATTTGAATAAACAGAACACTGGCAAGATTGGCAGGAATAGCAACCGGCAATGTCATAAGTCCGCCTATACCGGTTATAAAACCACTGGTGCCGGCTTTTGCGTTCTGCCAGCGGATCAACGAATTTGCTTTTTCGTGAAGAGTTCCTTGCCGCATCAGATATTTTTGAGCCATTTCATAGGATGTATCCAACCCCGGCACTCCATTCAAAACTCGTTCATAAGCCCAATCGAGGATATTCATGATAGCAGGATGGTCAAATATTTTTTTCATGATTTATTAATAACAAAACATGTACCAAAATTTTAATACTGTCAGATTCGCAAAAATACATAATTATACATCTGTATATGAATGGTTTATAGTATCCGACAACTCACTCGCGAGCGATTAGTATTGCTATAAAAGCACCGTTGGGTAGTGTGCTTATAATAATTGTACATTTGCAGTCGAAAATACCGGTGATGTTTGAAAATCTGAATCAACCATATCCTTTCAATAATAATTTTAAACATAACCTGCGCACCATTGCTTTTGTGTGTATGGGCTTTATGCTGATAATGCTGTATTTTCAGCCTTTTGGCATCAATTTTCTGGCATCGCCCAAGGATGGTTATTTCGTCCTTTTAATTGGTTTGATAAGTGCCGCCAACTTCTTTATAAACACCTTATTCCTGCCGGGATTGTTCCCTAAACTATTTGAGTCGGACCGGTGGACGGTGAGGAAAGAAATGATATGGAATGTATGGATGTTTGCTGTGCTAAGCGTGACCTTTTCATTAATTGCTATGGCTTTCAGGATATCAGGTATGCAATCGCTTACAGTTTTCAGAGCAGGAGCAATAGCGTTATTACCGATGATACTCTTTAACCTCTCAAATTATAATAACTCACTTAAATCAAAAGTTACCCAGGTTATTGACAGTGGCCGACACTGGCTTGCCGAGGAGAGAAAAGGCTCGCATGTATCGGAAAGTGAACGAATCCGCATTGAATCCGACAATGGGAAAGAAGTTTTTGAAGAAGACCTGAAGAATATTATAGTTATTCAGTCGGCAAGTAACTATGTCGAAATATTTTACCGCGAAGGAGCCGTAATCCGCAAACAAATGATACGGCAAACCCTGAGTAATGTAGAATCGCGATTATCGGATTTCCTGAATATTAAAAAATGCCATCGCTGTTGCCTTGTTAACATCGATCAGATTTCGCGGCTAACCGGCATCTCGCCAAATTATACGCTTGAAGCCAGCGGACTCGATTTCCGCATTCCCGTGGCACGGCAAAATGTTGCCAAATTCAGGAAGCTACTTACCAGGAAGTAAACGTATTTCCGAACAGAATATTTGGTCATTTCATCCTTTCTTCAGTCTGTTTAATAGCTTAAAAGCGGATAAACAGCGAAAATACCAGGCATTTCATCCCTGCTATTCTTACATTTCATCCCTAAACCTGACATTTCCGCCCATTTCAGGCAGTGTAGCCCATATTTCTGCAGGCAATTCTTTTCAGGACTATTTTTGTGCTTCAAAACTCAGGCAAGGCAAAGTCAAATTTTATTCTTTGCATTATAAACCGGGGCTTTTCATTTGCAAACTTAAAGCAGACTGTAAACGATGAATATGAAAGAACTAAATATCGGCGGATTAGTAGTGCCATCGGCAATTATTCAAGGCGGCATGGGAGTTGGAATCTCACTTTCGGGACTTGCATCTGCTGTAGCTAACGAAGGCGGAGTTGGTGTAATATCTGCTGCCGGATTAGGAATGTTGTATAAGGAATCTCCGGATTATCTTGCCAATTGTATTTCAGGCTTGCGACAGGAAATCAGGAAAGCCAGACAAAAATCATCCGGCATACTTGGAGTCAATATCATGGTTGCACTTACTAATTATGATGATCTGGTGCGCACATCCATCGAAGAAGGCATTGATATCGTTATATCAGGAGCCGGTTTACCGCTCGATCTGCCGAAATACCTTACACCCGGATGTAAAACCCGCCTGGTTCCTATAGTTTCATCGGGCAGAGCTGCTGCTTTAATCTGCAACAAATGGCTGGCCAATTACAACTACCTTCCTGATGCAGTGATAGTAGAAGGCCCGAAAGCCGGCGGACATCTTGGATTTAAGCTTGACCAGATTTTTGATGAAAATTTCGCACTCGAAAAATTAATTCCCGAAGTTGTAAAGGCTGTAAATGATATTGCGTTGCTGAATGGGAAAAATATACCTGTAATTGCTGCCGGGGGAATTTATTCAGGTTCCGACATTGTTAAAATAATGAAATTAGGTGCTTCAGGCGTACAGATGGGAACACGTTTTGTAACAACTGACGAATGTGATGCTTCAATAGAGTTTAAACAGGCTTATATTGATGCAAATAAAGAAGATGTTAAAATTATTAAAAGTCCGGTAGGTATGCCGGGACGTGCCATCAAATCGCCATTTCTCGACGAAGTGGAAGCGGGAAAACGCCAACCTAAAACCTGCCCGGTAAATTGTATCCGCACTTGCGACATCAGCACAGCACCTTATTGTATTATTGCTTCGCTTACCTCGGCACTTCGCGGGAATTTCAGAAGAGGCTATGCTTTTGCCGGAAGTAATGTGTGGAAAACAAATAAAATAATTCCGGTTAAAGAGTTAATGAATACTATTAAACAGGAATATAATGCCTACCTCACAAAAGAGGAATTGGTAAACTGTTAACCCGAAGAGGAGTTAAAAGTTAGTTTTAAAAGTTAAAAGTCCCTGCTGCTGAAAAGTTGCGGGGATTTACGTTTTATATCAGAGAATTTATTAATCCCTTTCCAATTGCTTAATCAGGAAATTGGTTTCGAAGGATTAGTTTTGTGAATCAGTTTGCAGGCTTGCCTGACAAAACCCTTGTGCGTAGCAAGCGTATTGTCCTTAAAGGCATCTCGGTAACGAGCATATTATAAATCCAGGCAGGCACATTTCCTCCGGGATCAACAAATCCTTCGAGGATAATATGCACATTTCCCTTATCCAATGGCTGCACGGTCCATTTTTGTGAATACTTCTTTATCCGCACCAGGTCGGATTTTTCAGGAATCGCATTTAATAGCGGTGCAGAAATGACAGAATAATCACCAGTCACACTATCGGTTTTTACTATTGCATTTACAACAAGATCGCGGTCGGTGAGCGGCCATGGCATTTTATAAATGTAGTAAAACCTTACAAATTTGTTTGGCTCATAAGCCAGCACTTTAATATTTTTGAAATCAGGTCCCCACCAGTCAATATTCCTGGCATTACCAAACATGGAACAAACTTTCTGAAAGGGTGCGTGAAAAGTAACTTCGCCTTTGTACGATTTCAGCGTACTGTTCGTCACGACCCTGGTGTAAATTTTAATACCATCATCTTCTTTCACAAAATTCCAGGGCTGCCCGTACAGATTGGCTGTACTGATAGAAAGTAAAATAAATAGCATTAAGGCAATCCAAGCGTAATTCTTCATCAGGAAGCACTATTAATTCCTGTAAAGATAATGCTTCTTCCATTAAATTACCGGATAATAATCTTTGTATTCCCCAATTGTATGACATCACCCGGACGCAACTTTTTACGCTTCTGATATTCTACAGCTTGATTCACAATAACTTCACCATCCGTTATCCGTTGGTTGGCTTCGCCACCTGTATCAACAAGACCGAGAAGTTTAAGAAGCTGGTTTAATTGTATGTATTCGTGATCTGTGAGTTCGAATTCCATTTTTTCAGGGATGAAGGGTTTGAAGGGATTGAAGAGTTTGAAGGGTTTGAAGGGTTACAGGCTTACAGGGTTACAAAGATGCAAAGTTACAGTATCCTGAGCGTTAATTGATAAGCGAAACAGAACCTAACTCAAGCTCAGAGTTTCAGGGTATCAGAGTTTCAATGTTGCGCTTTGAAGAGTTTACATGCCTATGAAGTACAATTGTCAAATTATCAAATTATCGAATTATTCAAATCTCCCCTTCACCCACTCTCATTTCTCCCTCGGTAAAATAAACCGGTTATAAAGCAAAAGTCCAATAATAGTAGCAACGCCGATCATGCTGAAAATGAACCAGAGGACACCGGGCTGGTGAAGTTTATCCACAAAATGCACATAAAGCGTAGCTCCAAGTATTCCTCCTATTCCGCTTCCGATTACTCCATACAGAAACGCATAACCCTGGTATAAGGCTTTTTTGTCGGCAGGTGCTATTAATCCTACATAGGAAATAAATTTAGGATGTGCTGTCATTTCCCCCATTGTAAATATTACAATTCCTGCAATGAAAACCCAGGCATACGTTGAAATCGCAAGTATGCCCATCCCGATAGTTCCCAAGGCTATACCTGCAATCATAGTGGGAAGTGCAGGGATTTTGCGAACAATTTTGGAAACTACAAGCTGAAGCAGGATGATACATGCTGCATTAATAACAGTTACATGTTCTGCGTCAAATTTCCAGGAAGGATTCTGCATAAATAAGCCCAGAACATTATTTACAACCTTATTCACAGGCGTCATATCGATATAATCTTTCAGGTACCAGAGTACTGTATCGAACATCTGGAAATACAATATCCAGAATCCTGAATATATTACTATCATAAGTACAAACCGATAATCTTTCAGAACCAGAAGTATGCCTTTAAAAACATCCAACAAAGGCTTATTATCTTTAGGTTTCGAAGGTTCGCGGTAAACAAAAATATTGAGAAGCAACATAGATCCGGTTCCTACAGCAGCCATAACAAAAATATAACTCCAGCCAATACTTTTCAGATAGGGAACAAAAATCAGGGGAAAAATAAAAGCACCCAGATTAATACTCCAGTAATATATTCCAAAGCCAAGTGACGAAGTCTTCTCGTCGGTTACCCTTGAAATAGTACCGGCAATTACTGGCTTAAAAAAACCTGCTCCTATGGCCATAAGCACAAGGCTGAGAAAAACCATTCCATACGAAGTAGAAAGGCTTGTGAAGAAATACCCTGTACTCATTACTGTAAAGGCCATCATCAGCGTTCGGCGATACCCAAACCTATCGGCCAAGGCACCGGCCAGGATTGGAAGCAAATATAATAGTGGTGTGATTGTACTTTTAATCACACCTACACTTTCTCTCGAAAACCCCAATCCACCTTCGGGAATACTCAAAACAAGATAGACAGAAAGTACCGACATGACACCGTAATATGAGCCACGTTCAAAAAATTCCATTGTTATTACCGTCCAGAAACTACGTGGAAATGATTTGAAACCGGTTTTTTCAGAGGTTGCCATAGAGTCTTTCATAAATAATAATCAGTATATATTCTGTGATCTGCAAAAGAAAGAAAAATAGTGATGCCGCTGGCGGAAAGGGAAAGAATATGAGCAGGCGCGAATGAAATTAAAAATTAACCTTGCATAGTCAACTTTTGAATGAAACCTGCTTTAAGGATCCCGTTCAGTCAACTTTTGAACGAAACCTGCTTTAAGTATCCTGAAAAATAATCACTTGCACGTTCAGTAACTATTCATCCCAATACAAAGAAGAGATGCAAACGATTTCGAAAATCACACATAATGTATTGATTAATAATAAGAAGAATGAATGAATTTAATAAGAAAAGTAAATTTTATTTTTTAGTTGTTTGTTAACCATCTATTGTAATTATTATTTAATACCTTTATTAATCCAAACCAAAAACCATAAACTATGAAAAAGCCGATTTCACAATTAATCTTACTTTTGCTGGCGATTATTCTGATCGGAATAAGCGGATGTAAGTCAAAAGAGATTATGACAGCTAAACAAATCCCATTAGAGGATTTCTTCAAGAACCCTGAAAAAGCGGGTTATCAGCTCTCACCTGATGGAAAATATTATGCCTTTGTGGCTCCATACATGCGCCGTATGAATGTGTTTGTGCAGGAAATTGGTAAAGATTCGGCCATACGGCTTACGAGTGATACCGCACGAAGTATCATGAATTATTTCTGGGGAAATAACAGCAGGATACTGTTCCTGAAGGATACAGGAGGTGATGAAAATTTCAAACTGTTCGGTGTTAATGTTGATGGTTCGAACCTGAAAGCACTTACTGATTTCCCGAAAGTACGTACAGAAGTTATTGATGACCTTCCGGATATTGATGAATATGTAATAGTAGGACTGAACAAGCGCAATCCCGAAGTTTTCGATCCTTACCGACTGAATATCAACACGGGAGAAATGACAATGCTGGCTGAAAACCCCGGAAACATTCAATCGTGGATTACCGACCATGATGGCAAACTACGCATGGCTACTGCCATTGTGGATGGCGTTAATACCTCACTCCTTTTCAGGGAAACTGAAAGTGAGCCTTTTAAGACAGTGCTTACAACTAGTTTTAAGGATGAAATGGCTACGCAATTCTTTACCTTCGATAATAAAAATATTTACGCGTCATCAAATCTTGGGCGCGATAAGTCAGCGATTGTTGAGTTTGATCCCAGAACCGGAAAAGAAGTTAAAGTTCTGTATGAGAATCCTGATTATGATGTGGACGCCCTATTCTACTCAAAAGCGCGTAAAGTGCTTACTGCTGCCAGATACACTTCGTGGAAACGCGAACGCTATTTCTTTGATAAAACGTTCGAGAATCTGGTCGGAAAAATGAAAAAAGAGTTTGGTGATATTGAATTTTCTTTTTCTTCCAATACGAAGGCCGAAGACAAATACATTATTTCGACATACAGCGATAAAACAATGGGATCGTATTACCTGTATAATGTTAAAACCGAAAAACTGGATAAAATAGCAGATATCAGTCCCTGGATTGACGATAAAGAAATGGCAAGCCAGTTACCTATTGAATATAAAAGCCGCGATGGGCTTACCATTAACGGCTATCTCACTTTGCCAAAAGGATATACCATGGAGAATGCAAAAAACCTGCCGGTGGTTGTTAATCCACACGGAGGTCCATGGTATCGCGATCAATGGGGATTTAATCCGGAAGTACAATTCCTTGCCAACCGGGGATATGCTGTATTCCAGATGAACTTCCGCGGATCAACAGGATATGGTCGTAAATTCTGGGAGGCTTCCTTTAAACAATGGGGCAAAACCATGCAGGACGATATTACCGATGGCGTAAACTGGCTGATTGACAAAGGCATAGCTGATAAAAGCAGGATTGCCATTTATGGCGGTAGTTATGGCGGATATGCTACGCTGGCCGGAATTACCTTTACACCTGATCTTTACGCCGCTGCTGTCGATTATGTAGGTGTTTCGAATCTTTTCACCTTCCTGAAAACAATTCCACCATACTGGAAACCTATGTTGGATATGATGCACGAAATGGTGGGCGATCCTGTAAAGGACAGTGTATTGCTTCGCTCAGCTTCGCCTGTATTTCATGTGGATAAAATAAAAACACCGCTTTTCGTGGCCCAGGGGGCAAACGATCCACGGGTAAACAAAGCCGAAAGTGACCAGATGGTCGATGCGCTGAAAAAACGGGGTATCGAAGTGGAGTATCTTGTGAAAGATAATGAAGGACATGGATTTTATAACGAGGAAAACCGATTCGATTTTTACCGGAAAATGGAAAAATTTCTCGCTGCACATATGGCGAAAAAAGACGCAGCTGCTGCCAAACAGAATTGATAAAAGCGATTTATTTTATAGAGCCCCGGAAGATATTCCGGGACTTTTTTATGTGGCATAAATCAATTTCTGATTCGATTCATTTTAAACAAATTAAATTAAAAAGCTTTAATTTA
>JBBSDG010000100.1:0-11730 GCA_038249635.1 Bacteroidales bacterium
GTTGGGCTGAAAAAATCAGTGCCGTCAGGTTCGAAATAGGCCGGTACTTTTTGGTTATTCAGATAAAAATCCTTTGCTTTATTTACAATGGCATACTCAAATGCCGTGTCGCCTGCTGCCCGGGCCCAGTCGAGGGCAAAAGCAAGGCCAAAGGCTGTATTGGGGTGTACACCGGTACGATTCGCATAGGTTTGTTTAGGCAGGTATGCTTTCCATAGTTTTACAATTTTTTCGGTGAGTGGCTGAAGCGTCCTATGCCATTGTTGTCCCTGTTCATTTTTCCAACTAAGGAGTTCAGTATCAAGTTGTAAAAGCCATGCCCATCCGTAGGTCCGTTCGTAGGTATTCGACCCGGTATATTTTGTAAAGTATTCAACCTCAGCTTTTATTTTCTCCGGGTCAAACGAGTTTGCCAGGCAGGAATTGATGGAATCCTTGTTAGCGATTTGCGGAAAGTCCTTTAACACTTTTACCAGCAGCCAATGCCCATGAACACTGCTGTGCCAGTCGAGGCAACCATAAAATGCCGGATGTAGCTGCGAAGGATGGAGTATATGATCCGTTGGTCCGTCCGAAAGGTGCGATGTTTTATTTGGCCACTCCGTTTGAATGCAATGCAATGGCATTCTCGAAAGCTTTAGAGCAATATCTTCGGTAAGCACTTGGGCATTGGCATACCATGAAACCAGGATGAAAAACAAAACCAGGAATTTTCTCATTTGATTTGAATTTAATAAAATACTACAACAAGAATTTCAAATTATACTTAATCATTTCAGTGAAAGAACAAATAAGCGATGAAAATGGCGGCAATAATCCCTGCCAAATCTGCAAGCAGGCCAGCGGTTATGGCATAGCGTGTGGTTTTTATTCCCACGGATCCAAAATATACGGCAACAATGTAAAAGGTTGTATCGGCAGCGCCCTGGAAAATACAGGAGAGCCTGCCTGCAAACGAATCGGCTCCAAACTCTTTCATGGTCGAAACCATCATTCCCCTTGCGCCGGATCCACTCAGTGGTTTCATAAATGCAGTGGGTAACGCATCTACAAAATCGGTATTCACGCCCATAGCAGCAAACATCTGGCCAATGCCTTTTACAAGGAAATCCAACGCACCACATGTACGGAAAACGCCTACGGCAACAAGTATGGCAACCAGGTATGGGATAATTTTTATGGCAATCCCGAAACCTTCTTTTGCGCCATCGATAAAGGCATCGTAAACGTTAATCCGCTTTATCAAACCCAGAACAATAAATGAAAAGATAATGCTGAACAGGATCAGGTTTCCGGCAACAGACGAGATGGTTGTAACTTGTTGCTGGCTTATGGTGCTGAAATACCAGATGATAGCCGAAACCAGTATTGAGAAGCTTCCAAGGTAAATCAAAATCACTTTATTGAACAGGTTTATGCGCTGCATGATGGACACTGCAATAATTCCTGTGAGTGTGGAAGCAAAAGTTGCCAGAAGAATGGGGATGAAAATATCCGACGGATCGGCAGCTCCGAGTTGGGTTCGATAAACCACAATACTTATCGGAATTATAGTTAGTCCCGAAGCATTCAGCACCAGGAACATGATCATGGAATTGGAGGCAGTATCCTTGTCCTTGTTGAGTTCCTGAAGTTGGGTCATGGCTTTAAGTCCAAGTGGTGTAGCTGCATTGTCAAGCCCAAGCATATTGGCTGCAATATTCATCATCATGGAGCCTACGGCCGGGTGATCTTTTGGTATTTCGGGGAAAAGTCGGCGGAATAAAGGCCCCACGGCTTTTGACATCAAACGTATTATTCCACCTGTTTCACCCACTTTCATCAGGCCCATCCAAAGCGTCATTACACCGGTTAGTCCCAACGAAATCTCAAAGCCGGTTTTGGCCATATCGAATGTGCCGTTCATCATTAAAGGAAATATCTCAGTATCGCCAAAGAAGATCAGCCGGATGAGGCCAACGATAAAAGCAATGATAAAAAACGCAATCCAGATATAATTGAGAACCATCGGAAGCCGGGTGAAAATTTACATTTCAAAAGTATCGCTTTTTTAAGGGCAAAATCCAGCCGGTTGCTGAATTTTTGCTTTTGAGAACTATTTTTGCCACTGCCGCAAGTAAAATTAATTAGCAAACTGATTGAAAAACAATCAGAACAGGAATTATCTCAATGAAATACTTTCTCCCACAAATAGTAACATCTAAATAACCTAAATTTGACGTGATTTAGATTTCAGATTTCTTAAATAAAATCCCCATGAAAATAAAATTTATCGGCGCCGCCCGCGAAGTAACCGGAAGCAAACACCTCATTACCACGGATAGCGGAAAGAAAATTCTGCTCGACTGCGGTATGTTCCAGGGCAAAGGTCTGGAAACAGACGGATTGAACCGCAACCTGATGTTCGATCCGGAAAAAATTGATCACGTTATTCTTACTCATGCGCATATTGATCACTCAGGGTTGATACCATATATTTACCGCCTTGGATTCCGGGGCTCGGTAATCTGCACCAGTGCCACCCGCGACCTCTGCGCCATTATGCTGGCCGACAGCGGACATATTCAGGAAGGTGACGTAAAATGGTTCAACAAACGACGTATCCGGAATGGGCTCAATCCTGTGGAACCTATTTACAAAGAAGCCGATGCGCGCGCCTGCATGGAATTGTTTATCGGCGTGGCTTATGACCGTAAGTTCCGGATCGATGACAATATAAAAGTTAAGTTCACCAATACCGGTCATATGCTGGGCAGCGGAACGGCTACGCTGGAGATAACAGAAAACGGCAAAACCACACGCATTGCCTACACCGGTGATATAGGAAGGCCGGTCAGCCGGATCTTAAAATCTCCTGAACCTTTTCCGCAATGTGATTACCTGATCACTGAGGCGACTTATGGAAATAGACTTCACCCGGCATTACAGGAAGCTGAAGGAGAGCTTTTACGTGTGATTCGGGAAACTTGTGTCGAAAGAGGAGGAAGAGTAATTATTCCTTCATTCGCCATTGGCCGCACACAGGAAGTAGTGTATGCGCTTAATAAGTTTTTTAATGAAGGCCTGCTGCCAAAAGTAAATATATATGTTGATAGCCCGCTGGCAGTAAATGCCACAGATATTTTCAGGCTTCACACAGATATACTTAATGCTGATGTTGCCCATGTGATGCTCACCGATCCTGATCCGTTCGGCTTTAACTCGTTGTACTATATCAAAAGCCCGGATGAATCGAAAAAACTGAATTCGAACAACAGACCCTGTGTTATTATATCGGCATCGGGTATGATGGAAGCCGGTCGAATTAAACATCACCTGGCCAATAATATTGAAAACCCGAATAATACCATACTGGCTGTTGGTTATTGCTCACCGCGTACACTTGGAGCGCGAATATTGGGAGGCGCGGAAGAGGTATCAATTTTCGGCATCCGTCATCCTGTAAAGGCAAAAGTCGAGCGTATTGAAGCATTTTCAGGACATGGCGATTATAAAGAAATGGCTGATTTTGTAGGCTGCCAGGATGCTTCACAAATTAAAAAGGTTTTCCTGGTGCATGGTGATTACGAAGCACAATCTGCCTACAAAAATACACTGGAACAAAGAGGATTTTCCCAGATTGAAATACCGGTTGCAGGTGAAGAATTTACTCTTTAACTACGGCCTTCGTATTTTAGGGTATTAGATTCTGAAGTTCTGGAAACACGAACTTTTAGGTAATAAAGAGCCGGGATTTCAAGTGTTAAAAATAAAGAGTCTATAGAGAGAAGTTACACTGATTTCATTCTGCAAAAATCCTCAGAGTGTTATCATTACAATAACTATTTTTATTAGCTTTGCAAAGCAATTAACAGCATTATGCATTATACAAAAACTCAATCATTTGCACTTGTAATTCTCAGGATTGCAATAGGGTGGCATTTCCTGTACGAAGGCGGGGTGAAAATTCTAAATCCACAATGGACTGCAAAATATTACTTACTCGATTCCGGCGGATTTATGAAAGGTTTCTTTGAATTAATTGCGGGTAATCAAACTTTGCTTTCAATTTCTGATTCTGCTAATGCCTGGGGCCTTGCACTAATAGGGTTATCGCTGATTGTCGGATTATTTACCAGGTTTTCAAGCATTGCAGGCATTGTGTTGTTACTTTTGTATTACTTATCACATCCGGCTTTTCCAGGAATTGAATACCTTATTCCTTCCGATGGCAGCTATTTTATCATTAATAAAACACTGGTTGAGCTTTTTGCATTGCTGGTGATTTTTGCATTTCCCACCTCACATATTTTCGGTTTGCAGCGACTTCTGAAAAGCAATAAAACATTTCTGGCATAAGATGGAAGAGAATAAGGATAAAAACTCAGGAAAAATAAGTCGTCGGGATATATTAGCCGGATTGGCTGCTTTGCCAATAGTAGGAGTAATTGGTTATGGATTACTTCGAAATAAATCGGATGCCGAAAAACTAAATTCCAGCTTGCTAAGTGATATTAAGCCTGAGGTGCAAAGCGGAATTCCACCTTTAATTGAAGGAAAAACCTTACGTATCGGGATCATAGGAAGTGGAGGAAGAGGTGGTTATTTAATGAAAGCCCTGGGGTTTGTAAATCCCGAACGCATTGATGAATATACCGAAAAAGGAAAAACTGATAAATACTGGAATCAATACCTTAAGGACTTCAGGGAACAGGAAAACCTGAATGTAAAGATTACTGCTGTTTGTGATGTATTTGATAAAAATGCGCAAAAGGCTATTGAGGCAGGTGCTAATGTACAACGCAACGGCACAGGCGGCAAAATGGACGATGCCCCTAAACGCTATACTACTTATAAAGAGCTGATTGCATCTCCTGATGTTGATGCTGTGATTATAGCAACTCCCGATCACTGGCATGTTCCGGTTGCCCTCGAAGCTGCGCGTAACGGCAAACATGTGTATTGCGAAAAACCGCTTTCGTGGTCTGTGGCCGAAACTTACGAGATCCGTAAAACAGTTAAAGAATCTGGGATTGTATTCCAATTGGGCCACCAGGGCCGTCAGACTGAGAGCTACAATGTGGCACGTTCATTGATAAAACAGGATGTTATTGGTAAGATTTCGCTTATCGAAGTATGCACCAACCGCAATGATCCAAATGGTGCCTGGGTTTATGATATTGCACCCGAAGCCAACGAAAAGACCATCGACTGGAAACAGTTTATCGGTCAGGCACCCTGGCACGATTTCAGCCTGGAACGCTTTTTCCGTTGGCGCTGCTGGTGGGATTACAGCACCGGACTGAGCGGCGATTTGTTCACACACGAGTATGATGCGCTTAACCAGATACTCGACCTTGGTATTCCAAACTCTGCTATGGCTTCGGGAGGAATCTATTACTTTAAAGATGGCCGTACCGTACCCGATGTGCTGAATATGGCCATGGAATATCCCGATCGTGATTTTACCCTTTTATACAGTGCTACCCTGGCTAGCGAGAAAAACCGTGGAAAAGTGATTATGGGTCATGATGCATACCTGGAACTCAGCGATACACTTATTGTAAGTGTTGATCCTCAGTCAACGCGTTACAAAAAGAAACTCGAAGAAGGTCTGGTTGAACCGTTTAAGCCAATTTTCTCATACGTTCCGGGACAAGGAGCTGTTGATGCCATTACTTCCCCTACCGAAAAATATTTTGCAGGTCGTGGTCTTTTGTACACTTATCGTGATGGAAAAGCTGTTGACACCACTCACCTTCACCTCCGCGAATGGCTCAACTGCATCAGGGCAGGAAACGGAGCACAGCCAAGTTGTAATATCGACCAGGCTTTCGAGGAAGCAATGACAGCGCATATGGGCACCATTTCGTACAAGGAAGGCCGGAGGACATATTGGGACAAGGAGAAGGAAGAAATAGTCTAGCTATCTTTACCTAAAATTCAAGATTTCGGATTTAGTTGAAGGGGAGAAATGGAGATGGGGAGAAGGGGTGATTGAATGCGGGAAAGGTCATTAGTAGTTTTCGAATTTCAAATTACATCAAATCATTCATTGATTTTGAAAAACTAACATGTCAAAGACGAAAACAAAGGCAATTAAAAATGAACCGGTCTTAAATGTCGGCATTGTTGGCTTTGGCCTTTCGGGACAGGTATTTCATTCGCCTTTTATCGATGTGAATCCTAATTTCAACCTTCATACCATTGTTACCACAGGCGAACTGGCAGCTAAAAAATATCCGAAAACACACACAACAGATTCGTTTGAAGAACTTCTGGCCAATCCTGAAATTGACCTCATATTTATATGTTCCCCAAACTCATTGCATTATACTCACGCAAAAGCTGCTCTGCAAGCCGGAAAGCATGTTGTTGTTGAAAAGCCATTTGCAGTTAACAGTACTGAAGCCCTCAGCCTGATTGAAATCGCAAAGAAATCGGGCAAGTATGTTTTTCCTTTTCAGAACCGACGTTGGGATAGTGACTTTCTTACGATTAAACACTTAACAGCGCAGGGATATTTCGGGAAGATAGTTGAATTTGAATCAAGGTGGGATCGGTTTACGCCCGAAATTGTGCGTGCTACCTGGAAATACCAGCAGATAGAAGGTGGTGGAACCTTGTTCGATTTGGGAATCCATCTCATCGACCAGTCCGTCAACCTTTTCGGAGTTCCCGAAGGTGTTTTCGCCAGGTTATTCAACCAGCGCGAAGGCAGTCTGACTGATGATAGCTTCGACCTGAAACTCATATATCCCGATCTGAATGTTACGCTTAAAGCAAGTGTTTTTGCAAAAGAAGCTGGTCCGCGATTCCAGGTGCATGGTACAAGCGGTTCATTTGTAAAATATGGCCTCGATGCACAGGAAGCTATGCTTCGCAAGGGTAAAAAACCAGGGAGCAAAGGCTTCGGAATTGAACCTGCTGCACAACGCGGAATCCTGAATACAGCAACTCACAACAAAACATTCAGGTGTCGTTACGAAACTTTGCCAGGAAATTATATGGCGTTTTTTGAAAATGTTTATTCCGTAATTGTAAATGGTGCCGAAAGCATTGTGAAGCCTGAAGATGCTTTGATGAACATCCGGATTATTGAAGCTGCCCAAAAAAGCGACAAAGAACTGCGAATCATACCCTTATAAATTCGGGCTTTCACGAAATTGATTTACTAATCAAAAGTTATACCCATAATAATTAAAAATCATAAACTATCTGACTATGGCCACACGTCGCGATTTTTTAAGAAACATCACACTGGTATCAGGTGTGTTAGCAGCCTCCCCGCTAATTGCCGGTGGTGAATCGGCAAAAAACAAGAAGATGAAAACAGGAATACAACTCTGGACTGTGCGTGATGTAATCGGTTCTGATGTTCCGGGAACACTTGCAGCACTAAGTAAAATAGGCTATAACAGCCTTGAACCATATGGATTCGACGGTAGTTTCTATAAATACCCGGCTAAAGAGTTCCGAAAGATGTGCGAGGACCTCGGTATGGTAATTACCAGTACACACTGTGGAATTACAGTTGAAAACGCTCCGCTTTATGCCGAAAAAGCAGCCGAAGCCGGGCTTGAATACCTGATTCTGCCTTCGTTCAGCGGACGTCCCGATAAAACCCTCGATGACTATAAGAAAGTTGCCATGGAAATGAATCAGATTGGTGAAATCACTAAGAAATCAGGAATTACATTTGGCTACCATAACCACAACCACGAATTCAAATTACTCGAAGGTAAACTGCCCTACGATACCTTACTGGCCGAAACCGACCACAAACTTGTTACATTCGAGATGGATATTTTCTGGGTGGTAAAAGGTGGACAGGATCCTCTTCAATATTTCGAAAAGCACCCCGGGCGGTTCCAGCTCTGGCATATAAAGGATATGGGAAACGATGGCGAAAGTTGTATTGTTGGTAATGGCCATATTAAGTTCAAAGATCTGATGAAAAAATCCAAAAAGGCCGGATTGAAGAGGATTGTTTACGAGCAGGAGCAGTATTCAGAGGGAACGTCATTATTTTGCGCTGAACAGAGTTACAAATACATCCAAAAACATTTACTATAAATTCCATCTAAAAAACCAAAAACTATGGAAGACAAAAAAACCACAGGCATCGACCGTCGTTCGTTTCTGCGCAACACGGCTGTGGGCACAGCAGGATTCATCATTCTGCCGAGTCATGTAATTTCGGGACTGGGCCATCGTATGCCCAGCGATAAGTTAAATATTGCCGGTGTAGGCATTGGCGGTCGTGGCGGAGGAGTGATCCGCGCCGTTAGCAGCGAAAATATTGTTGCTCTCTGTGATGTGGACTGGAAATATGCTGCCGGAATGTTCAAGGATTTTCCCGATGCAAAAAAATTCTATGACTGGCGCGAGATGTTCGACAAAATGAAGGATTCCATTGATGCCGTTGTGGTTGGAACTCCCGATCATAACCACGCCATTATAAGCATTAATGCAATGAAACTCGGCAAACATGTGTATTGCGAAAAACCGCTTACCCATGCTGTATGGGAATCAAGGCAAATGACTCAGATAGCGAAGCAATATAAAGTTGCCACCCAAATGGGCAACCAGGGCAACTCGGGCGAAGGCATACGCCAGGTTTGCGAATGGGTTTGGGATGGTGCCATTGGCGAAGTAAAAGAAGCTCATGCCTGGACCAACCGTCCGATATGGCCACAAGGTCTTGAACGCCCTACTGAAACGTTCGCAGTACCCGACACCCTGAAATGGGATCTTTTCCTTGGTACTGCCAAAGAGCGTCCATATAACCCGATTTATACCCCATGGAATTGGCGCGGTTGGTGGGATTTTGGCACAGGAGCTCTTGGTGATATGGCATGCCATATTATGGACCCGATTTTCATGTCGCTTAAATTAAAATATCCAACCCAGGTTCAGGGAAGTTCATCACTTTTCAATACCGAATCGCCTCCGTTGGCACAGATGGTAACTTATAAATTCCCCAAAAGGGAAAAATTCCAGCATGCCAAAATGCCCGCAGTAAAAGTAACCTGGTGGGATGGTGGTCTTTTGCCTCCACGTCCTGAAGAATTGCCTGCCGGCGAAGTTATGGGTCGCGATACCAACGGAGGATGCCTGCTGATTGGTTCAAAAGGGAAAATCATGACTGGTTGCTACGGCAAGGATCCGTTCCTGCTTCCGCTTGATTACGACAAAAACTACAAACGCCCGCCTCAACAAATGCGCAGGGTTCCGGCAGGTCACGAAATGGATTGGGTTCGTGCATGCAAGGAAAGTCCTGAAAACAGGGTTGAAACCACTTCCAATTTTGGTTATTCGGGCCCGATGAACGAAATGGTTGTAATGGGTGTTGTGGCAGTTAGGCTTCAGGATTTGAAACGCGAACTGGAATGGGACGGCGAAAACATGCGCTTTACCAATATCAGCGACAGCGATGAGATCAAGATTGTAAAGAGCGACAAATTTACGATCATCGATGGACATCCGAATTTCGATACCAAACACGATACCATCAATGCCAAACAAGCTGCTGAAGAGTATATTAAACATACTTACAGGGCGGGATGGAGTTTGTAGAAAGAGGAACTGTGTAGCTGAATCCACCTGTTAATGGATTCAGCTATACTATTTCTGCTTGAATAGTAGAAAAGTGATTTGTCTTATTTTCCCTTTTAGGATTGGTTGAATAAACGCTGCTATGAATTTCGAAAAGTTAGTAACTTCGATAAAAACTACATCTGCTCAATTACAGCAAGATGCAGTGAAAGCTGTGAATATTCAGCTTACCTTCCGAAATTGGCTGATCGGATTTTATATTGTTGAGTACGAACAAAACGGGGAGGACAGGGCGCAATATGGCCAGCAATTATTAGCCACGCTTGCCCGCGAAATCAAAATCAAAGGTTTGGGTGAAACCAACCTGAAGTTATGCCGCCAATTCTATACCGTATATCCGGAAATCCAGCAATTACTTTCTGTTGAATATAACCATCTGATTCCTTCTTCAATTCGTCAGACACTGTCTGACGAATTACAGTTGTCTGTTAATGAATCAGATACAATTCGTCAGACAGTGTCTGACGAATCTGCGGGTAAATTTTCAGAGAAAAAGGAATATATCCTTCAGCTTTTAATCTCCGGTTCTTTTAGCCATTTTATCGAATTAATTAAAATTGAGGATGAGACAAAACGAAATTTTTTCGAACTCATTATTTTAAAAGCAACTCCTACAGTAAGGGAGTTGCAAAGGCAGATCAATTCGCTTACCTATGAAAGATTCGGGCTTTCACAAAACCAGGAAACTGCTTTAGCACAAATCCGGCATAAAATCATTCCACAAGAAAGTGCCGATTTAATCAAGTCACATTATTTCTTTGAGTTTTTGAATCTCAATCATCCATATTTAATTGAGGAAAGCGAACTGGAACAAGCTCTGATAAACCAACTCCAGGAATTTATTCTTGAATTAGGATATGGATTCTGTTTCGAAGCCCGTCAGAAACGAATTCTAATAGGTGATGAGTACTATTTTATCGATCTGGTATTTTATCATCGCATACTCAAATGTCATGTGCTTATTGAACTGAAAACCGAAAAAGCAAATCACGAGCACATAGGGCAACTCAAAACCTACCTGAATTTCTACAAGAAAAACGTCTGCCAGCCTGACGACAACCCACCAGTAGGTATTTTATTGGTAACCAAACAAAATAAAACTCTGGTAGAATATGCAATTGCTGATTCAGATAAAGATATCTTCGTTAGCCAATATCTTTTACAACTTCCTGATAAAGAGCAACTGGCAACATTTATAAACGATGAATTAAAAAAACTATAGTTCAATTTTTAGATTAAAAACTCTTAACAATCAAAAGCTTACTAAACCATTAAAACGAGAAAAAATAACATCAAATCAATAACCTTTAAATTTAAATTCTATGAAAAAACTACTTGTAATCATGATGATCGCACTTGCAGTTACTACCTCCTGTAAAAATACAGGAACAAAAGCAACCGATGAAGCCAAAACCGACAGCATTACTATGCAGGATGAGGCTCCTTTAAACACACTTTCGGCCCAGGAAACAACGGACGGAGTGATTTTGTTGTTTGATGGTAAATCCACCGACCAATGGCGCGGATACAATAAAACTGATTTCCCGAAAGGCTGGAATATTGAAGATAATGCCATCCATTGCATTGGATCAGGTAAAGGCGAAGCAGGACAGGGCGGTGATATTATCACCAAAGAGAAGTATAAAAACTTCGAGCTGAGCCTCGAATGGAAAATTTCAGAAGGCGGTAACAGTGGGATTTTTTATCTTGCACAGGAAATTCCTGGATTGGAGATATACAAAAGCGCGCCTGAAATGCAGGTGCTGGATAATGCGAAACATCCGGATGCCAAATTGGGTGTTGACGGAAACCGCCAGGCCGGTTCACTGTACGACCTTATCCCTGCCAAACCACAGAATGCCAAACCCGCCGGTGAATGGAATACCGTGAAAATTGTGGTTTACAAAGGCACCGTGGTGCATTACCAGAATGGAGAAAAGGTTCTTGAATATCACCTGTGGACCGATGACTGGAAGAAAATGTGCGCCAATAGCAAATTCAAAGATTTCAAAAATTTTGTTGATACTGCCACCGAAGGTTTTATCGGCCTGCAGGATCACGGTGATGATGTTTGGTACAGGAATATCAAGATCAAAAACCTCTAAGTTTGTTGAGATTTAATCCTTTTAATAA
>JBBSDG010000101.1:0-11701 GCA_038249635.1 Bacteroidales bacterium
AAGCGTTTCGACAGGTTTGTATTTTTTGATACCGCTTTGCTGGTAGCTCTCGGAGGCATTTCGATTGCTCTGAAAGATGAAATATTTTTCAAGCTAAAACCAGCACTGATCAACCTGATATTTTGTGCCATACTTGGATTTTCTGCCTTCAGCAGCAAAAATCTGCTGATGATTTACACCCAGCGCTATATGGGTGATATGCAAATGCCGCCCGGAGCCGAAAAAGCCATGCAGAAAACCATGAAGTTATTATTCTGGATGATGCTGGCTTATACTTTACTGATCGTTTATTCCTCATTCTATATGAGTAAGGAAGCCTGGGCATTTATCAGCGGGGGATTACTATATGTTCTTTTCGGATTATTTTTTGCATGGCAATATATTTCAGCAAAACTGAAGTCAAAAGCGCCTTCCTTAAATGTTGCAAATGAAGAATGGGTTCCCCTGGTTAATGAACAAGGTAAAGTTTTGGGACGGGCAACCCGCAAGGAAGTTCACAGCGGACCAGGAAAGTTGCACCCGGTGGTGCATCTGCATATCATCAACAGCAAAGGCGAGATTTACCTACAGAAACGTTCGATGCAAAAAGATACATTTCCAGGCAAATGGGATACCTCAGTCGGCGGGCATGTTGACCTGGGTGAAACCATAGAACAGGCTTTGCTCCGTGAAACCGCGGAAGAGCTGAATATCAAAGGCATCCGCCCGGTTCCACTTGCTCAGTATAAATGGGAAACAGAAATTGAATCAGAACTTGTTTTCAGCTTTACAGCCTTGTATAATGCAAGCCCGGTTATCAATAAAGCTGAATTGGATGATGGTAAATTCTGGACAATACAGGAAATCAGGAAGAACCTGGGAAGAAGTATTTTTACGCCAAACTTTGAAAATGAATTTCCGGTACTTTTGAAGGCGATGGGGCGGGGATAAGAGGCTGGAAGTCGGAAGTCAGAAGGCGGAAGCATCCGGAGTAAAGAATCCCTTCATGCAATAGAATAAGGTGTTTCTATTTTCAATCTTGGTTCTATTAACTTCGTTCCTCGATCTTCGTTCTTCCGTGCAACCACCACCTACAAAACAATAACTCCCTCAATTGCCGAAGCTTTCTGGTATCGCTCAATTACCTCATCCGCGCTCAGCATCATTTCTTTCACCGTAATGCTAACATATTTTCCACCAGCCGAATGCCTGTTGGTGAATTCAGCCTGCTGTGGGAATAAATCGTGTAACAAGGCAAATATACGATTCTCAGCCGGAGCTATAAATTTGAACATATAAACAGATGGCCAGGTAACATCTCTGGTAAGGTGTTCGCGAAGGGTATCGAAATTGTATGGATCCAAGGCTGAATTTTTTTTTATTAATCTTAAAACAAAGGTAAAGCTGTTTTTGGATTTTAACAGTTCTATAGTAACGCTAACAGTCCGGATATGTTTGAAATGAAAACGGAAGAATCGGATTAAAACGAAACAGAAAATGCTGATTTTAAAAATTAAACGGCTTATAAATACTGATTTCAGGAGTATTCCCTATCTTTATACTATCCAGACAGCATCAGTATTCATCCTGGTAAACGGAAATTTAATTAAAATTTTTTGCCATGAAAACGTCGATTCATATTATGTTAATAGCAATAATTTTTTCATGTTTAGCAATGATATCGTGTGAGCCAATAAACGATACCAATGTAAAAGAATCTGGTTTCAGATTAGAATTCTCCAATGGCACTGTGTTAGGGGGAAATGACATCATGTTTTATGACAGTTCGGTGCATCTGCTGTTTCTGAAAAAAGATTTAGAGCTTAAACAAGGAGTTACAGGCTTCGATGTCTTGGTTAATAATGATATAATTTATCAAGGGACAATATTTCCTTGTTATTTGTCGTCACGGCCTCTTTCACACTATTCTATTTCAGACTGTTTTTTTTATGGCAAAAATGTAATTGAGTTTAATTGTTATCCCGATACAAATGATTTACGCAATGATCCACGAATAATTAACTCACTTGGGCAAAGTGGTTTATTACACCGGGGATTAAGCTGTAGTATAGATAATATAAAAGTAAATTCATTTGACAATTATTCAGCAGTCGAATGCAGCATTACAATTAAAAATAATGATAATTTCAACTATTACATACTTGACCCGGCAAAAATGGGGGAACTTGATTTTAATTGTTATACCGGAGGTTTAAGCTTTCAGAATATAAACACAAAAGTAAGTTCATTTTTAAGATGGTCGGTTCCCAATTCCGATTGGGCGAATTTAACTATGAATGATTTTTCAATCCTTAAAGCAGGGTCGGAAGTAAAATATACTTTTAAGTCGTCCGATTACTATAAAATGGAGAAAGGAATATACAAAGCTCAATTCAGGTTTTGTGGTTTAAGATATTCCCTCCCCGATTTCAATTTAAGCCAAAAAGATGGTCGGATATGGGTTGGAGATGCTAAAAATACTTTTGATAATTTTATAGTAGAGTAATAATTAATATTGGGTCAACACTATTTGGGTAACTTTGCTGCTGAAAAATCACATTACAATCATTATATGTTTGAAACAATTAAAGAAGTAGCCGCATTTTTACGGAATAAAGGTATATCGTCTCCTGAAATCGGAATAGTTTTAGGAACTGGTCTGGGCAAGTTGGTTAACGAAATTGATATAGAAGTTGCCATTGACTATGCTGACATTCCCAATTTCCCGGTTTCTACGGTTGAATCACATCAAGGAAAACTGATTTACGGAAATCTTCAGGGACATAAAGTGCTTGCCATGCAGGGACGGTTTCATATTTACGAAGGCTATTCGCTGCAGCAGGTAACTTTGCCGATTAGGGTAATGAAATTGCTGGGCGTAAAATGGCTTTTACTTTCGAACGCTGCCGGAGCCATTAATAAATTTTATGAAAAGGGTGATCTGATGTTGCTCGACGATCATATTAATCTTTTGCCGGCCAATCCACTTACCGGGCCGAATATAGGCGAACTCGGGCCTCGTTTTCCGGATATGAGCTGCCCGTATTCCAAGGATTTGAATAGGAAAATGGAAACAGCCGCCCAAAAGCTGAATATCACTTTACATCAGGGAGTTTATACGGTGGTAGCCGGTCCAAACCTGGAAACACGCGCTGAATACCGTTATCTTGGATTGATTGGTTCCGATGTAGTTGGCATGTCAACCGTGCCGGAGGTAATTGTGGCAAATCATATGGGATTGCCTTGCGCAGCGGTATCCGTTATTACAGATTTATGCGATCCTGATAACCTGATGCCGGCTAAACTGGAAGATATACTTGAAACAGCCGGTAAAGCTGAAATTCAACTTATACGGCTGTTTAAAGAGGTGATCAGGAATCTCTAGTGCAGAGAGAACTGGACAATCTTTATGTAAATTCCAAGTCTTAAATTCCAAGTACCAAATTCCAGGGCCGAAATCCAAATTATCTTTTTATAGTTCACTCCTCCTTTTGGGGGCTTAAAATTTGGGATTTGGGTCTTGGGTCTTAAAAAATACAGATTAAAACCATTTCGAAAAGAAGTCCCTTTATTTCCGAACGTAAGTATCGCTGGTATTGGTATAGAAATAGCTGTTCGATTTGTTTTTTGCGATAAAAGCCTTTAAATCCCCAGATGAGCTGAAGGATTCCTTGATATAATCAGTAACTTCGGAAGTAGAAACCTGCCCGGTTTTTTCATCGTAATTAAATTTATAGATGCTGTAAGTTGTTCCCTCATTTTCCATGGCATTCATAAATGTTTCGCCGTTTACATCCGAAAAAGTAAGGTGATAAATCGTTTCGGCGTAAGTACTATCGGAAGAGGAGAATTCCATCTTTTTAGCCGAAGCGTGAAATTTGTCATCTTTTGAGATCACAAAATAAGTAGCATTCACGGATTCCTTATCTGCCGCACTTACCCACTGACCGACCAGTTTGTCATCAATCTAAACTGTTCCTTCATCTACGGGAACGCTGCTGGAATATGGGCATCCGGCTATAAGTACAACTAATGCCATAAGGCCCAGCGTTGTGGCTACTTGCTGAAAAAGGTTAAATTTCATGATTTTAGATTTTAGGAATTGAACGATGCGCAAAATTGCATGTATTCAACGATTAAATACTCTTTTTTGCCACAGATTTCACAGATTTGTACAGATTTAGAAATGCTTTCAATTGTGTTCAGAATAAAAAAAAGGCTTTGTCAATAATTCTTGTTTGCGTAATCAGTGTAATCTGTGGCTTGTACTATACCCACTTTGTAGTCGCAAGACTGATTTAATAGACAAATTTAATTGAAAATCATGATAATTCAAATTGCTGCCCGCATAATTTATAAATTCAGTTCAGCGATTTCCTTCAGATAATCATGCTGCAGATCTTCGTGCAGGGAATCAATGGCAGTATGAATTTTCCGGACCTGGTTTATAAAAATATTGTGAAGTGAGTTGCTTGATTTGAAAGGTATTCCTGAATATTTCATTTTTGTGCAAAAGTGGATCAGCAGTTCAACTTCAGTCTGTTTATGTCCGGAATAGCGGATGTATTTATTTGTGGTTTTCAATATTTTCCGAAGGCTTTTTTTTGCAAAATACAACTGGCTACGGTTAATTTCCGCAAACTGAAGGTCAATCTCCTCTTTAATACTCCTTATAAATTCAGGCTCATTATTGGCATCAAACAAGAGGTAACTGAGCAGCTCTTTATTCTCCTTTTTGTATTTAATCAGCTTCATACAAAGTTCCAGCACATCACCAGCTGGCAAAGTACCCAGTTCTTTTTTCAACGTGCTGATGGTTGATGCTTTCATTTTGACTGATTCATCTTTTTAATAGGATCAAGCAGGTATTCGAGCCCGTTAAGTTTTATTTCATGGATGGTACGCAACAGCATCCCCAGCTTTCCTTCGGGAAATCCTTTCTTATTAAACCACTCCAGGTATGATACCGGAAGATTGCATAAGACATATCCTTTGTATTTACCGAACGGCATCTTCATGCTTACTAACTGAAGAAGTAACTGGGAATTGGGCTGGTTTTCCAAGGGGTTTGAAATGTTTGAAGGGTTTGAAGAGTATGGAGAGTTTGAAGGGTTTGACACTTCGACTTCGCTCAGTGTGACAGTTTGGGTGGATTATAACAGTTCTATATTCACTTTTCACTATTTATTTTTCACTTATTTTCAAAAACTCTTCCGCACTCAATACTTTAGCATAAGCCTTAAGCGTTGCTATTGCTGCAATGTGAACATCTTCGGCTTTAACGGTTCTACCGGCAAAAGTCTGGTTCTTAGCCGCGCATGCATCATGAATTACAGTACATTCGAAACCATAATCGGAAGCGGCACGGGTTGCTGCTTCGAGGCACATATTGGTTTGCATGCCACATAAAATCAGTTTTTTAACGCCATTTTTCTGAAGATAATCCAGCAAATCTGTTTTCAAAAAACTATTCACTTCATTTTTTACAATTACTTTTTCGCCTGCAAGCGGGGCAACATTCGGATGGATTTCGGCACCCTTGCCATCACCATGCTTTACATGAATAACCAACTGTTTGTTTTCTCTGAAATGAGCCAGGAGTTTCTGCGCATTCAGACTAGCCGGAATTGGGTTCACAAGTTCAGAAGACCCGCCTGCAAAGTAAAAATTTTGGATATCAATAATCAGCAGAGCTGTTTTAGTTGCTCCGGTCTGGGCTTGAGAAAGGATTGAAACCATAAAACAAAGTATAAAGAGTAGCTTTTTCATCAGGATTTTTTTTAGTTACGGACAATCAATTGGAATAACATACAACAAGTAATTCTGCACACATCAAGCATCTTTCAAAATTACTTTAAAAATCAATGCGATTTCAGTTAGGGCGGATCTTTGCTGTATTATATTTTGATTTGCTGGAAAGGTTAAGTCATCATAATAGTTCCAAGCATTCATTCAAAAATTGATTTAATGTTTATCTCTTTGTACTTTTTGTTTGATCAAAAAGTACCGAAAAATCAAGGCTTTATAACTATGCTGGCGTTTCTAAGAGAGCTTCCTCTTATGACAACATAGCGGAACAACGGGTTGCTTTTTAGTATAATTTTCAGGGTGTAGGAATCGGCCTGATAGAAATTTCACTACAGATGTGGATGAAGTTAAACAGCGCGGGCATGTGCGTAGCAAAACACCAGCATACAGAATAAATGCATGGTTATATGAAGTACTACAATCGATTACGAAATAGAAAGCTATTTTGAGGATAAACGATATTTGAAGATTATCTCAAAAATATCAGTACTAAACGTGCTATTGAGCGGAATATTGAAATAATAGGCGAAGCAATTAACCGAATAGTAAAGAAGGATAAGGTTTTCGAACTTGATAATGCTCAGAAAATAATTGGCACCCGAAACCGGATTGCTTATGGATATGATAAAATATCAGATGATCTGATCTGGAGTATTGTAATCAATCATCTTTCAAAATTAAAAAGCGAAATTAGTTCGTTGTTAGCCAAATAATAACTGTATTCCCTGCGTTTCATCCATAAATATCATTCATAAAAAAACCGAATTCTACCTTAGTGCACTTTATCTCACTATTTACAAAATCATCAGAAACAGGAATTATCAAGTTCCGGTATTAGCAGTTTCATCATTTATAAAATCGAAAAGTGTAAGCTGATTGGAGTGAACCTCCTCGTGTACATGCTCCACCAGATGAACATTACGCACAAGGAATTCGCGGATAGCCCGGCGAAAAACCTTATTTTCAGTCAACCCATTTTCCTTACAGAATTTACGGAGCTTCTTGTTTTGTGATTCCGGAATTTTCAGATTCTTCTGGTAGTACTTTATTTTACGGGGTTTCTTTTTTCCGCGCTTCGGCATGGCATTCCGGTTTAGAACTTATGCCCGCTAAAGTAGTGCATTATAAAACATTGCAAGTGCTGAAAAGGAAATAGTAATTCACAATTTATGAACAGCCGGGGGGATAGTTAAAAGTTAATGGAAAATAGTTAACAGGCGGTCATACGATAGTCATACGATAGTCATACGATAGTCATACAATTGTTATTCATTATTATAGTACTACTGAAACTTTGAAACCATTATACCTGAAACTCTTCAAACAATTCAAACAATTCAAACAATTCAAATGATCACACAGCGAAATCGAAGTGCCAATCCCTTCAATCTTCAAGTTGTTCTATTTTCTCTCCATTTCCCCATTTCCCCTTGTCCCCATTTCCCCTTGTCCCCTTGTCCCCTCATCAATCACATCAATCTCTATATCACAGCCTTGATATCCCGTATAATCTTCTCCGCCAACTCCTCCGCCTTCGCTGCTGAAACACTTTCGGCATAAATACGGATAATAGGTTCGGTATTGGATTTGCGCAGGTGTACCCATTCGTTTCCGAATTCAATTTTCACACCGTCGATAGTGCTGTTAGGCTGATCTTTATATTTTTTCTGAACTTTTTGCAGAATCAGATCCGTGTCCATGCCCGGCGAAAGGGTGATTTTATTTTTCGAAATCGTATAATCGGGATAAGTTGCCCTGAGTTGCGAACAGCTAAGTCCTGTTTTGGCGAGGTGGGTTAAAAACAATGCAATCCCAACTAAAGCATCACGACCATAATGCAATTCAGGATAAACTACTCCGCCATTGCCTTCTCCACCTATAATGGCATTGGTTTCCTTCATCATTTTAACCACATTCACCTCCCCTACTGCCGAAGCTGAATATTTATATCCTTTGCCTTCAGTTACATCGCGCAAAGCACGTGTTGACGACATATTGGAAACTGTATTGCCGGGAGTGTGATTCAGCACATAATCTGCAACTGCCACCAGCGTGTATTCTTCGCCGAACATGGCACCATTTTCGCTGACAATGGCAAGCCTGTCAACATCCGGATCCACCACAAAACCGACATGAGCCTTATGCTCAACAACAGTTTTGCTTAATTCGTTCAAATGCTCGGGCAGAGGTTCGGGATTATGCGGAAAAAGACCGGTTGGCTCACAATAGATTTCAATCAAATCTTCTACACCAAGCGCTTTTAAAAGTTCGGGGATTGCAATTCCGCCTGTAGAATTAACTGCATCAATTGCCACTCTGAAATTTGCATTTTTAATAGCATCAACATCCACCAAAGGCAGGTCGAGCACCATTTTTATATGTTTATGAATAAATGTAATATCAAGAGTATAACTGCCTAGCATCTCCACTTTACAATATTCAACTTCTTTTGATTCAGCATTTTCAAGCACTTTGGCACCGGCACCGGCATCGAGGAATTCGCCTTTTGAATTCAGCAGTTTTAAAGCATTCCATTCGCCGGGGTTATGACTTGCCGTGAGAATAATTCCACCCTGCGCATTATAAGTTGTAACCGCTATTTCGACAGTTGGCGTGGTCGAAAGACCGAGATCAATCACATCAATACCCATTCCCATTAGTGTACCACACACCAGGCTGTTAACCATGGCGCCCGAAACACGTGCATCACGCCCCACAACCATCTTAAGTTTAGCACCCGAATTTTCACCGATTATAAATGAGGCATAGCCTGTAACAAATTTTACTATATCCGATGGAGTGAGGTTATCACCTGGTTTCCCGCCAATGGTTCCTCTGATACCCGAAATACTTTTAATTAAAGTCATAATGCGATTTTTTTTACAAAGATACAATTAGCAGGGGAATTGGAAAGAGTTTGGAGTTTAAAACGATGGAAGAACGAAGATGGAAGCCCGAAGACGGAAGTCCGAAGTCCGAAGATGGAAGTCCGAAGATGGAAGTCCGAAGACGGAAGATGGAAAGCGGAAGATAGAAGATGGAAGATGAAAATGGGTTTATGATGTCAGAAAAAAAATGAAAAAACTTTATTGCTAAAGCACTGAAACCCGAAACCCTTCAAACTCTCCAAACCCTTCAAACCCGAAACTCTTCAAACCCTTCAAACCCTTCAAACATTTCAATCCTGAAACCATGAAACCCTTATCCTAAAAATTATTACCTTTGCAGAATCAAAAAAAAATGACTACCATTAATGGACAATTACGAAGAAGATCAGGAATACCTGCGCGAGCTGCTCGAACGCTTTGAAAGCGTTTCCGGGGAAGGTGGATATTCCTTTTTCGATAGTGGTGAGCTGGAAGATATTATCTACTATTATTTCAGTGAATCGGAATTGGTGAAAGCTCAGAAAGCCATTGATTATGCTATTGAGCAATTTCCTTCCGAAGTAAGCTTCCAGGTGTTCAAGGCACAATATTTTCTGAATAACGGAGAACCTGAAAAAGCGTTGGCCAGATTAAACAGCCTTGAAGCAGTTGACCCGCAAAACCCGGATATTTCGCTAACCCGTGCTACCGTTTACAGCACCATGCATAAACATGCCGAAGCCATCAAAGAATACCAGAAATCACTCGCCAGGGTGGATGAGGACCTCGATGAAATCCATACCAGCATTGCATTTGAGTATCAGAACTTGCGAGATTATAAGAAAGCTGCCGAACATCTGAAGAAAGCCATCCGACTGAACGCCGAAAACGAAAGCCTGTTGTACGAAATAGGTTATTGCTACGAAATGGGGCTGATGAGCGAGGAGGCAATCAGTTTTTTTACCCAGGAACTCGACAAGAGGCCCTATTCGTTAGTTGCCTGGTACAATTTGGGAATAGCATACAGTACCGTGGAATTATATGAGAAAGCCATCGATGCTTTTGATTATTCGATAGCGATTGACCCTACATTTACGCCGGCATTTTTCAGCAAAGCCCAATGCTACGAGCAAATGGAAATGTTCCTGGAAGCGATCAATATATATAAACAGACTTTTGAACTCGAAAAGCCTGATGCAATGACCAATTACTATATCGGCGACTGTTATGCCAGTATGGAAAAATATGATATGGCCATTGAATATTACAGGAAATCAATCAGCCTCGAACGGCATTTTTCGGATGCATGGTTGGGAGTTGGTCTTTGCTATGTAGAAATGGAAAAGTACAGCGAAGCCCTGTCGCATATTGAACAAGCCATTAAACTTGAATCGGATAATGCCGAATATTATATTGTGCTTGCCGAAACGCAGTTAGCGCTTGGATTGCAGGATGCAGCGGCTCTGGCCTATGAAAAAGCCAGCGAACTGGAACCTTACCATGCCGAAATATGGCTCGATTATTCCGATTTTTATGCCGATGTAAAAAAGGATTATATAAAAGCACTCGAAGTTCTTGAAGATGGACTTTATTACCAGGGGGAAAACAGTTCGCTGACTTACCGAAGGGTTGCATATCTGTATCAATCGGGCAAGCACAAGGAAGCAATTCTTGAACTTTTTATTGCCCTCACACAGGATTTTGAAGCTCACACCCAATTGCTCGAATATTCGGATCAACTTAAAAACTCCTCCGAAATACTGGCAGTTATTGAAACCTATAAAAATAAAGAGAAGTAAGGGAATTAAATTTATATAATCCCTAACCCCTAAAACCCAACTCCTAAAACCTAAATTAATGGGCATCACACAATGGATTGCTAATACCGCTGTCGCCTTTCTAACTATCGCCTCCTATCCCGGTGTATTTTTGCTGATGATGCTCGAAAGCATGGTATTTCCCATCCCGAGCGAAGCGGTAATGCCTTTTGCAGGATTCCTTATTGCTTCCGGAAAATTTACTTTTACCGGGGTAATTATTGCCAGCACACTGGGAAGTATTGTCGGCTCGCTGCTTTCCTATGCCATGGGGTATTACGGAGGAAAGCCATTTATCAAACAGTTTGGAAAATACCTTTTACTCGATGCGCACGACCTGGAAATAACTGAGCGTTTCTTCGCCAAAAGCGGCGAACTTACTATCTTTATTTCACGTTTTATCCCGGTTATCCGCCACCTTATCAGCATCCCCGCTGGTATGGGAAAAATGAATTTATGGAAATTTTGCATTTACACCATAATAGGAGCAGGTTTATGGAATTCCTTCCTTACTTACGTTGGATTTAAGCTAAAGGAAAATTGGACAGAAGTAATGAAATACAGCCATACCATTGATATTGTTGTTGTTGCGGTACTTGGTCTGGCATTTTTATATTATGCCTATAAAATTTATCTGAACCTGACTAAGAAAAACACAGTTAGCTAAGATGCGATTATTCGGACTCATCGGGTACCCGATCTCACATTCCTTCTCGGCCAAATATTTTGGAAAGAAGTTTAGCGATGAGAATATTTCTGATTCCGAATACCTGCTTTTCTCGTTGGAAGATATATCTCTGCTTCCGCAACTAATATTGCAACATCCTGATTTAAAAGGTTTTAATGTAACAATTCCTTACAAAGTTTCCATACTGCCATTTCTGGATCAAATTACTGAAGCAGCAAAAGCTGTAGGTGCAGTTAATTGTGTTAAGATTGAAAGAAGTGATTCAGGGGCAAAACTTACCGGTCACAATACGGATACATGCGGTTTCAGGGAATCATTGGTGCCACTCTTAAAACCGTTTCATCGTAAAGCACTTGTTCTTGGAACCGGTGGAGCAGCAAAAGCCGTTTGTTATACTTTAAATGAGCTTGGAATCAAATTTACCCTGGTTTCACGCAGTGATCAGGATACTAGTATTTTGAAATACGCTCAGTTATCCGAATCAATGCTTAGCGACAACCTGCTTATTATCAATACCACACCTGTTGGGATGTATCCGAATA
>JBBSDG010000102.1:0-11690 GCA_038249635.1 Bacteroidales bacterium
AGCCGCCTGGTCATGAACATCACCCTGGATCAACTGATGCCTGAACAAAGTATCATTTTCGGTAGGCATAATGCGGCTCAAAGGAAATTTATCGCGGGGATGAAATGTAAGTGTTTGCAGGCCAAGTGGTTTATAAAATTCGTCATCTACGTACCGATCCAGACTTTGACCGGTTACCTGCTCTACGAATTGCTGCATAAGGAGAAAACCGAGATCGCTGTATTTATATTCTTTTTTAGTTGAAAGCGGAGAATTAATTATGGAATCAAGAACTCTCTGCCGGTAATCTTTACCAAGATACATTCCATCTGAAACCCTGTATGGAAAATCTTCTGAAAAGGATTTGCTGTATAACGAGCTGTCCGGATATCCATTCTTCAACGTCTTAAGATAAAACGGAATCCATGCTACAAGGCCTGCCTGGTGAGTCATCACTTCGCGGATTGTAATTTTCCTTTTATTGCTGGTCTCCAGGTATTTCAAAGTTTTCGAAAGCGATTCATCCAGATTTACCAAACCTTGATCATACAATTTCATTACTGCCAATGTGGTGGCTGCCAATTTGGTAACGCTTGCAAGGTCGTATAAATCATCATTTTTCACAGGTTGTGTACGCAAATAATCACTGTAGCCAAATGCTTTACGGTAAATTACATTCCCATTTCTGGCAATCAAAACCTGGCAGCCCGGATAGGCTTTTTTATCTAATCCAATTTTTACGATTGAATCAATAACTTCAAGATCAGAAGCATGTAATCCCTGATCATCATACGGATTATAGCGCAACCGATCTAAAGTGCGGGTGGTAAGTCCTGAATGAGCCGGGAAATTACTGTTAATTCCTACCGGAAGTTGTCCACTGACAGAAGTAGCGCCAAAAAGCATCTGTACGACAGCATTATAAGCATCCTCATTATCCTGGTACGCAACAACCAGCCCTTTGGCCTTGTCAATATTCCTAAAAAGATTAACACTATACGGAAGTGTAAATAAATTCAGGATGCACGATTTCGATTTCAAAAGAGAGTCAACCAGAGCTATCGTTACATCTGATATTCCGAAATTTCGCGACGGTGCAGGTATCGTATTATTTATGCCTATAATTATCAGATTATATCCTTCCAATGCGTTATAAACCGTGTTAACAGACTGTTTGCTGGCGTTCTTAGGCAAAGTATAGTGATCCGCTTTTGCATAATCACTTATACGTTGCTGAAACATCTTTATACCCGTATAACCAATCATCAATGTAGCAATTTTGAGAGTATCCAGGCTTTTTATCGGAAGAATAGTATTTGTGTGACCCGGCAAACTCTCGTTTTTCAAAACAGTGATTGCATTCCTGTAAAGTTCAAGATTTAGGTTTACGTCCTGTGGTTTATGAAGGTCGGTGTAAAGATTCGTCAATTTAACGGGTTGATAATTATAAAGTCCGGCTTTGTATTTATATGCCAGAACTTTTTTACAATGAAATTCAAGATCTTTCTTTGAATACCATCCGCTGTCAATTGCCTGTGTAATTACTTCAATAGATTTCTCAACCGAAACAGAAAGTAAAAGCATATCATTTCCTGCTTTTAAAGCACGCAGTTCTACCAAACCGGGACCATCATAATTAGAGACACCTTTCATATCAAGGGCATCCGTAATTATCAACCCATTGAAATTCATTTTTTTACGCAAAAGTGAATCAACAACCAGAGGCGACAAACTCGAAGGAATATTTTTAGTTGAATCCAATGCAGGTATATTCAGGTGGGCAACCATCATTCCATCCAGTCCGGCATTTATAAGTTCTTTAAACGGGTATAGATCGAGCGTATCAATTGTCGCTGAGGAATGCCCAATATGAGGAAGTGCGTAGTGCGAATCGGTGTCGGTATCGCCGTGGCCGGGAAAGTGTTTGGCGATCGTAATAATACCTTCTCTTTGCAGTGCCTTCATATAAAGAATGGCTTTTCGGGCAACATCCTCCTTATGTTCGCCAAAGGAGCGGATATTGATAACCGGGTTTGCAGGATTGCTATTTATATCTGCAACCGGCGAAAAACTGATATGAACGCCCATCCGCCGAAGCTGCGTAGCGGCAGCAAGTCCGAATTCAGTGATAAGTTGCTCATTTCTCATAGCTCCAAGTGTCATCTGGCGGGCAAATGAAATAGTGCTGTCGAGCCGCATCCCCAGCCCCCATTCCGCATCCATGGAGATTAATAGAGGCGTAAGTGCCTGGTTCTGAAAGTAATTTGTGAGTATGGCTTGCCTTACCGGTCCGCCTTGAAAAAAACATAATCCGCCGATATTATAACTTTTTATCAAATGGCTTAACTGACGAATCTCCAAAGAGTCAACATTGGAATATGCCCGCAGCATAAATAACTGACCGATGCGCTGCTGTGGTGTTAAAGCATTATAAACTGAGTCAACCCACTGCTGCTCTGTTTTATTAGAACTGACTGCAACCTGCGCCTGACCTGTTAAACAAATAACAAAGAACAGAAGTAAGGGTGCAAATTTGTATTTCAATATTTTTATAAAAATCATCAACACGTTCTTTAATCAAAGTAACACACTTTAAATGCCCCGAAGAGTATATTACACTAACGACATTAATTCTGAAATGTTTCCCAAAATTATTAACATTAAAGAAAGTTATCACCGTAATGGTATAAATTAGCTAACTATTTATAAACAATGTAAGGTCAATGATTCTTGAACTTTGAATCATAAAATATGAATTTGTGCGTTGTTGGAAGGAGGGTTTAGGATTTAGGATTAAGGATTAAGGTAAGAAATATCCACAAATTATCCTAAATCACACACCAATCAACATAAATCAACTCTAATTATTCTTTTCAAACAAAAAAAAGATTACTACACACCGGCAAAATTTTTAACCACAAAAAATCACCATATTGAAAACTACAGCAACTAACAAAACCCGGTTTATTTCAATGGCGATCCTGCTGCTGTTAGCTTTAAACGCATTTGCTCAAAACCAGCCGCCTGAAATCAAAAAAACGCCTCCGACTACCCGTATTCTTTTTATTTTTGATGCGTCGCAAAGTATGCTTGGCCGGTGGCAGAGCGATACTAAATTCAATATTGCAAAGCGTATAATCTCCGAAATGCTTGATAGCATTGCCAACCTGAAAAACACTGAATTTGCGCTCAGGGTTTACGGTCATCAATACCAGTACCCACCACAGGTTTGCACCGATACAAAACTCGAAGTTCCTTTTGCACCTGGTAATGCAGGAAAAATAAAAAGCCGGCTCCGGACAATAACGCCAAAAGGCACCACTCCACTTGCTTTCTCGCTCGAACAATCGGCAAAGGATTTTACGCCTTGTGCAAACTGCCGTAACATTGTAATTCTGATAACTGATGGACTCGAAGAATGTAGCGGCGATCCTTGTGCGGTGTCAAAAATGCTGCAAAAAAACGGGATTGTTCTTAAACCGTTTATTATAGGAATAGGACAGGATTTTAACAAGGCATTCAATTGTGTTGGAACTTATTTTGATGCCACCAAAGAAATAGACCTGCGAAAAGCCCTCGATGTGGTAATTTCACAAGCTCTTAATTCGACAACCATGCAGGTTAACCTGCTTGATGAATCCGGAAAGCCGACCGAAACCGATGCAGGAATGACTTTTACTGATGTTTACTCAGGCAAAGTAAAGTATAATTTCATCCATACCATGAATAATCGTGGACTACCTGATACACTGGTAGTTGATCCACTTGTGACTTACCGTGTGGATATACACACCTTGCCATCGGTAACCATTGACACACTGCGTATTACGCCCGGAAAACATACCGTTGTTGCTGCCGATGCTCCTCAGGGATATTTGCAGCTTAAAATGGCTGGTGTAAGCAATGCGGTAAAAGGATTGCAAAGTATTGTCAGAAAAGGCGGTTCCTTTCAAACCCTGAACGTACAGAATTTCGGTGAGACTGAGAAATATATCACAGGGCGATATGATCTTGAAGTGCTTTCTTTGCCACGTATCATGCTGAACGACATAGATGTCAGTCAGAGTCATACCACAACTATCGAAATACCAGAACCCGGTATTGCTGTTTTTCGCAAATCGTTCAGCGGATATGGAACTCTACTTTTGAACGATAAAAACAGGCTTACACGTGTTTATGAATTGAATGAAACACTCACACTCGAAACGCTTTACCTTCAGCCTGGAAGTTATCGAATTGTTTTTCGACCGAAAAATTCCCGTTCAAGCTTATATACAGTCGAGCAAAGTTTTGTGATAGAATCGGGTAAAACTACGGATATCCAACTCTATAAATAAATGATGCACTAATCCGGAATAATATTTATACCGGTGAAATCTAAATACAGAACCGGTTAAACCTTTTGGCACAAAGGCGGTCATACGATTGTTGAAAATCTGATACTTACATAGCTCCCCTTGCTACTCATGCCAGAATACACTGACAATGAATTAGTTGAATTTTTTCGCGATGCTGACAAAAAGCATTTCGCCTTTAATATATTGGTGCGGAAGTACCAGGAAAAAGTATATTATTTTGTCCGTCGTATGGTAATTGATCATGATGATACCGATGATGTGGTTCAAAATATTTTCATAAAAGTATGGAACAACCTGGGTTCCTTCCGCGAAGATTCCAAATTATTTACATGGCTGTATCGCATTGCAGTTAACGAATCGTTGAGTTTTCTCAAAAGCAAACAGCTCCGCTCCTACTTATCCTTATCATCACCCGAAGCACAGATGGTAAAAGCTTTGCATGATGATAACTTTTTCGATGGGCCGGAAATTCAGCGTAGATTAAGTGAGGCCATAATCAGGTTGCCCAAAAAGCAGCAACTGGTATTCAATATGCGGTATTATGATGACCTGAGTTATGATGAAATGGCTAAGATATTAGGCACTTCAGTGGGAGCATTGAAAGCCTCATATCATTTCGCAGTAAAAAAAATTGAAGATTTTGTAACAGCAATTTAAACTTTTTCAGATTGTTAGTGTCATACATATATCATGAAAACGAAGCAAAATATATCAAATCAAACCAACCACCCCGATCAGCTTCCAAAGGTTCTTGAACAACTGAGGAAAGAGGTAAGCGGGTTTAAAGTTCCTGATGGTTATTTCGATTCACTGAACTCAAGAATTGTTGACGGTATAACAAACCAGGAAAACATAGCAATAAGTAAAAGAGTAGTTCTATCCTTCCGAAAACCCTGGGTATGGGTTCCAACGTTGGCAACTGTTGTGGTTGCTACTTTATTGATTTTCGTTGTTCCGGCAAAACAGGACACAGCAATGCCGGTTTCTGACGAATGGACAGAGATAAATATGGCTTATGATGCTACCTATGCTGAAGAAGCTTTGCTTGCCGAAAGTCATTCAATAGATCAGGAACTTGAAAACAAAGACATAAACTATTCAGCATCTGCCTCTCTCACAGGGAATAATGAACCGACTAAAGAGGAAATTTTAAAGTACCTTAAAGAGCATGAAATGGAAAGTGAACTTTTAAATGAATACTAAAAAGTAAATCATGAAAACTACATATGCAAAAATTACGAGTACAAGTTTTATTATACTGGCACTATTGCTACAGATAAATCCTGTGAATGCCCAGCAAAAACACAGCGAAAAACACAGCAGTGCAAACCGTGAAAACATGGAAGCACAGCGTGTTGCTTTTATTACACAGGAACTGAATCTTACACCTGACGAAGCCACAGTATTCTGGCCTGTATATAATGAATACGATGCCAAACGCCACGATTTAAAGAAATCATTCAGAAAATCAGGAGATTACCACAAAACCGACATTGATAAACTGACCGAGAAAGAAGCAACCCAAATTCTTGACAACCAGATTATTGAATCACAGAAATTTCTGGATCTGCGCAAAGAATATCATGCAAAATACAAATCATTGCTACCGGCAGTTAAAATTTTGAAATTGTACGATGCTGAACGCGAATTCCAAAGAATGCTGATGGATAAAATGCATAACAGCAATCCAAAGTCATCCTGGGATAAAAAGTAATCCAGCGAAATGAATTGCAAAAAGAAGGCTGACAAATTTGTCAGCCTTCTTTTTTTTATAGGAATTTTGTTGATTGATTACTTCTGAAATATTAGCTGTTCATCGAGATCAGGAATTCCTCGTTGGTATTTGTGAATTTCATTTTATCTCTCAGAAAATCCATAGCTTCGATAGGATTCATATCAGCCAGGTGATTGCGGAGAACCCACAGGCGTTGCAGAACATCTTTTTCGAGCAACAGGTCATCGCGGCGGGTACTCGAAGCCACAATATCAATGGCCGGAAAGATACGCTTATTCGAGAGTTTACGGTCGAGCTGGAGTTCCATATTACCGGTACCTTTGAATTCCTCGAAAATAACCTCATCCATACGCGAACCAGTTTCGGTTAGAGCTGTGGCTATGATTGTGAGCGAGCCGCCATTTTCAATCTGGCGGGCAGCCCCGAAGAATCGTTTTGGTTTCTGAAGTGCATTTGCTTCAACACCACCCGAAAGAACTTTTCCCGAAGCAGGAGCAACAGTATTGTAAGCCCTTGCCAAACGTGTAATTGAATCGAGAAGGATAACCACATCGTGGCCACATTCAGTAAGACGTTTTGCTTTTTCGAGTACCAGGTTGGCAATTCGAACGTGGCGATCGGCCGGTTCATCAAAAGTGGATGAAATAACCTCAGCTTTAACGTTGCGGGCCATATCTGTAACTTCCTCAGGACGTTCATCAATCAGTAAAACAATAAGGTATGCTTCCGGATGGTTATAGGCAATGGCATTTGCAATTTCTTTCAGCAGAACGGTTTTACCAGTTTTGGGCTGGGCAACAATAAGTCCGCGTTGTCCTTTGCCAATGGGGCTGAAAAGATCGATAATGCGTGTACTCAGGCTGGAGCCCGGATGACCGGTAAGTTTGAATTTCTTTTCAGGAAATAAAGGAGTAAGATAATCGAATGGAATACGGTCGCGGATTTCCTCAGGAAGTTTGCCATTGATATTTTCGACTTTTACAAGCGGGAAATATTTTTCACCTTCTTTTGGCGGGCGGATGGTACCTTTAACGGTATCACCGGTTTTGAGGCCAAAAAGCTTAATCTGCGATTGTGATACATAAACATCATCAGGTGAACTAAGGTAGTTGTAATCGGAAGAGCGAAGGAAACCATACCCATCAGGCATCATTTCGAGAACGCCTTCGCAGGAAACAATGCCTTCGAATTCCCACGAATAATCTTCACGCACCGGTTGTTGCGGAACTTGTGGTCTGCGCTCCTGCCGATCGTTACGTTCCTGCCGATCGTTACGGCCATAACGCATATCGCGTGAAATATCATTTGACCGTGCCTGTTCACCATGGATGTTTCCGTTTTGAATCTGCACCTCATCTGTATCTTCCTCCTGAACTATTTCATGAAGGTTAAGAATTTCAACATCCGGTTCTTTAAAATCGAATGAAGGAATAAATTCATCATGTATCCCCGATTTTTCATCGTTGATAGCTTCATCATCCTCGCGTTTGGAGTTCCGGGGTGTTGGTTTCCAGTCATTTTTTACTGGTTTATCGGCAACAGGCACCACAGTACCTTCCGCATTAGCTTCGGGTGTAACAGTGTTGTCGTCCCTGTCCTGTGAACGGCGACCACGGCGTCGGCGCTCATGGAATTCCTGAAGTTCCCAGGCAGGAACATTGGTCGATTCAGGACGATCAAATGTTTTAACCGATGGCGTATCGTCATCAGTTTTGTTATAATCCCTATTGAAACTCCGGCGAGGTTCATAAGGTGTGATAACACGTTTTGCAGGTTCTGTTTTGCCAACAGTATTCACCTCACCCACAACGGGTTCAGTTATTACAGGTTTTGCTTCCACAACAATTGGAAGTTCAATTTCCGTAGCTATAGCTTCGTTAACAATTATTTCCTGCTTTGGCTTCACTTCTGCCTTCCTCACTTCCTTTACCTTATCTATAGGAATGCGCTGTCGCGGGCCTTTCTGAGGGAAAACCCTTGCTTTTTTTTCAGCTTCCAGAATATCGGGAGTAGGATTAGCAGCCTGTTGGTCGAGGATCTGGTAAACCAGGTCCTGTTTTTTCATTGTCTCGCTTTTGCGGATGTTAAACTGCTTTGCGATATCACGCAATTCATTGAGCAGCTTACTTTCGAGTTCGCTCTTATCGTACATGCGAATTGGGTTGATTGGACGAATAAATGGGAGTTTAAATCGTATGAATTAAAATTATACTTTCATGTGAAAACCTGAAAAGAGGTAGCTTAGAATAATAACCGGGAAAAATCAGGAAAATTCAGAGTGGATTGTATTAAAACTGTGCAAATATATGAATGTTTTTTGGTTCTGATTAACAAATTCAGATATTTATTTTAATTCTGAATAAGAAATTATTTTTTTCAACGCCGGTAATCAGAAAAACCAAAGAGTTAATTACATTCGCAGATTGAAAATTCTTCTTTATTAACATGGCAGCTACACTACAGACTGACACTTTCAGACATAAGGGATTACGCAAAAAACTCATTGATTTGCTTCGTACAAAAGGCATTACTGATAACAATGTGTTGAATGCGATGAATGAAATTCCCCGGCATTACTTTTTCGATTCTTCGTTTCTGGAATTCGCTTACGAAGACAAAGCGTTCCCGATTGGGTCAGGACAAACTATTTCACAACCCTACACCGTGGCGTTTCAGAGCGAGCTTTTACAGGTCGAAAAAGGCATGCGTGTACTTGAAGTAGGCACCGGATCGGGATACCAGGCCAGTGTATTAGCCGAAATGGGTGCCAGAGTGTTCACCATCGAAAGGCAAAAGCTGCTATATGATACCTTAAAAGCTATGGATCCTGCTCTCAATTACCGTATCAGGCTTTTTTACGGCGATGGCTATGCAGGGTTACCAGCTTACGCCCCTTTCGACAGGATTCTGATAACTGCTGCTGCTCCTTTTATTCCCGAAGCTTTAGTAACACAACTTAAAATCGGAGGAATTTTGGTTGCCCCGGTTGGCAAAGGAGATGTTCAGATTATGACGCGTATCCTGAAATTTTCAGACACCGAAGTTAAAACAGAAATTCATGGAACTTTCCGCTTTGTTCCTATGCTGACTGATAAAGCGCAGGATGTGTAAAAATAGGAGTTGGGAGTTGGGGGTTGAGGGACTGGGGAACGAGAGAATGAGGGGCTGAGAGACTGGGAGACTGAGGGACAGAGGGACTTAGAGACTGAATGACTGAGAGACTGAGAGACTTAGGGATGGAGAGATGGGGAGAAACTGAATTTAAAAAAATAAGTATTTCTATTTAACACTAACTGTTATATTCTCAGCAATATGCATCGCAGTAGTGATGGTAGAAATATCGGCGTACAAATTACCGGTTTTACCTGAATAATGGCTATGACCAACCGGCTTTAGTTCAATCGTTGTGCCGGGACTATCCATATCAATCAAGGCTGAATAAATAACAGCCGGCTGACAAGATGTTTTATATTCAGCATCCTCAGGGTAAAGGGTATTTGTCCAGTACTCGTTCCAATCCCACGGCTGGTTAATTTCAAATATGATTTTCACCTTGCCTTTTAAAGGAATGTCTGTTTTAGAAGCAAGCCTGAAACTTCCTGAGGGTGTTGCGCCCGTGTATGCATCAGGTACTTTAGCGGTTGGGGTTGGCACCAGAATTCCGTTTGCTTCTATTCCTCTTTTATGCGCCCAATATGGCAAGGCTGCAGGTCGCATCGCTTCACCAGGTATCCATGTTCCGCCCGATTTACTAACGTGTTCATAAATTCCCTGTCCAAAAGACTGTGTTACGAAAAGTGTTTGAATATAAATACCACTGGTATCTTCGATCCAAATGGCAAAAGTAGGATGATTGTGGGCTTTGCCTTTCCTCATTTCTATTTCAAGTAGCCTGCCTGTTCCACCGGGATTGCTCGTTATAGTGGTTAGTGAATCTGCCTTACGCCCTTTGGAACTTTTACCTTCACTTCCCGGTTTACAGGAATACATACTGAAAATGGCTATAAGACCAGGTAGCAATATTGATAGCAATATAGGTGAGTATTTTTTCATAGCTCAGCGGTATTAGAGTTCAACAATTATTCCTATGGTTGGCAGCACAGTTCCGGATTCGCTTGGAATATATTTCAGCATATAGCGCGCAGGATCGGCAGGATTAATAACAGCCTGTCCATTTACATCAGTCTCCTGTATCAATATATCGGGTTGCTTTGACTTAAAATTGTAAAGGTTCTGAATGTCGAGGTACACATTGAGAGTCCATTTTTTAAAAAAATACTCTTTATCCACCCTTAAGTCAAGCTGTTGGAAATTATTGAGCCTATTGGTATTATACATATTGTAATCAAGATATCCCTGCCCCTTGGCATCCCAGGCTTCTTTAAGTGATGAGCGGCTCACATCAAAGGGAGTATAAGGCGCACCTCCTACAAAGCGCCATTTAATTCCTATATCCCAGTTTCTTTTCAATGAGGCAAGCGCAGTTGCATTCAGAATACTCCTGTTGTCCCAGGCCGAAGGAATTAAAACTCCTTTTTTATCTTCAAAAGAAGAACGTACCCAGGTGTATGAAACCGTTACATCAAATATCCTGCTGAGCTTTTCGCGATAATAAACTTCAACTCCCCAGGCTTTGCCTTTCGATGTAGGGGTCACACCTTCGTCGCCGGCAACACCAAAATCGGCACCCTTACTCGCCAGCGAAATAGAGTCGCGAAGTGAGAATGGATAGTAATCGTAATTTTTTAAAAAGCCTTCAACAGTAATTTTCGACTTATCGTTACGCCTGTAATCAATACCTGCCACAAAATGATCCGCCTGAATGTATCGCAGCCCATTGGTTTTATTTAACAATTCACCATCCGATGATCGGTAGCCCATGGTAGTATATGCCGGAAGTTGATAATATCTTCCTGTATTGAAATTAAAACTCAATTCGGGTGTAAACGACCATGATGCCGAAAAGCGTGGTGAGATTTGCTTCAGAAGATTCGTCATATCCGAAGAATAACTATTGGCATCGGAACGTATTCCGAGTGAAAGCAGAAGACGTTCGTTTATAAATCCTTTGCTAACCTGTCCGAAAATATTCCATTTAAAAAAATTAAGATCCGACGAATAATTTATTTCTGTAACCGTATCTTCGCCTGACGGAATAAAAACCCTCTGAAATGTTCTGTTGATATATTTAGCATATTCAGCACCGGCACCATACGTTATTTTGTAACCGTTTTTACGGGCAACTTCTTCATAACGTATTTTATTCTCAATTTCATAGGAGGAGTAATCAATGGTTTTATTAGCCGGATCGCTCTCATCGTTATTAAGAAACTTTGATGCTTGATTATACAGCATATTGCGGCTGATGATCAGCGTACTATAAGAGTTTTCGCGGTAGTGGCGGTAGTTGGCTCCTATGGCATAGTTCCACTGGTTATTAACAGGCAGAAAATCAAGTACATATTGTTGTTCTTCAGTAGGATTTTTAAGTCCGGTATTGAGCGTAAATTTATCGAGAGCACCAATACTGATTATGGTAAGTTCGTTGTGAACATCGAATTTAGTTTTCACTTTAAGTGTATAATCAGTAAATGTTGGCAGAAATGGCAACCCTATCA
>JBBSDG010000103.1:0-11638 GCA_038249635.1 Bacteroidales bacterium
GAGGACAAGGAGACAGGAGGACAAGGAGACAGGGGGACAAGGAGACAGGGGGACAAGGAGACAGGGGGACAAGGGGACAGGGGGACAAGGAGACAGGGGGACAAGGAGACAGGGGGACAAGGAGACAGGGGGACAAGGGGACAGCGAGAAATGGGGACAAGGAGATTGGGGGACTGAGAAATAAAGCAAAGTGTTATGATATATTTCGAATTCCGAAATACGAAATTTACTTACCGTATTTAATAGCTGCTTCCTTCATCGTAAAGGATGACCACATTTGAAACATACGCTCCACTTTTTCGCGGTTGTAGCCTTTATCGAGTTCGAGGTACCCACTGTCCTGCGTATGCAGTACCTTGCCTTTTTCATCCAGGATAACAAAAACCGGAAAACCAAAACGCTGAGGATAACCGAGTGTAGCCAACAACTGCTGATTATCATTTTCCTTGCTGAAGTTCACTTTAACCACCACATAATTTGCCTTAACCAGGCTGTCGAGTTTTGCATCTTCAGCTATCATTTTATGAAATTTCACACACCACGGACACCAGTTGCCACCAACCTGCAAAAAAACATGTTTACCTTCGGCGGCGGCTTTTGCAACGGCAGCGGCAACTTCAGCTTTTGAATCGGCTTCAGGGTTATAAATTTTTACAGCCTGTTGTGCTGATAAACTGAGGCTGATCAGCCCAATAATAAACGTAAGAAAAATGCTTTGCTTCATATAAAGTAGATTTGTTTTGCTTCAGGCTGCAATATTAACAGATTTGCCTAAAAGATGACATTGAAAGAACTGCCATATCATGTTAAAAATTCACAAATGCAAAGGTATAAACTCCCGGCTTATGCAAAGGGTTTATTGCTTTTTCTAATTTTGTCCTTTATCAAATTGCTGTTTCGCTAAAGCGGATGACTATGAATTTAGTAATCGATACCGGGAATACACTTACCAAACTTGCCGTTTTTCAGGATAGGGAAATGGTTGCGTTTACCAGTTTTTCGGGTATTGAAGCAAAGCTTTTAATTCAATTCTGCGAAACGAATGCTATTATTAAAAATGCAATCCTTTCGACGGTTAAAGCGTATCCACCGGAAATTGACCATTACCTCAGCAAGCTATTTAACACTGTATTTTTCAGTCATAAAACTTCGCTGCCAATCACCAATAAATACGGCACTCCCGAAACATTAGGCAAGGACAGGCTGGCCGGTGTTGTTGGGGCATATCAAATGTTTCCTGCTAACAATATTTTGGTAATAGATGCCGGAACAGCCATTACCTACGACATTATTACAGTCGAAGGCGAGTACGCAGGAGGAGCCATATCGCCCGGAATAGCTATGCGTTACAAGGCTTTGCACACTTTTACCGATAGGTTGCCGTTACTCGATTTTTACGATGAAGCATCACTTGTCGGCAACGATACATCAACCAGCATACATTCGGGCGTGCTTAACGGCGCAGTTGCCGAAATGGACGGGATAATACAACGTTACCAGCTTGTTTATCCCGGCCTTAAAATAATTCTGACAGGTGGCAATCATAATTATTTTGATAAACGATTAAAAATTAAGACCTTTGCAGCCCCCAATCTGGTACTTGAGGGCTTAAACCTAATCCTGAATTTCAACATTGAAACACATTAAAGTTATTCGTAAACTCTTACTGGCTGTAGCATTAATATCATCTGCTTATTTAGCTTCGGCACAGGTAAAAATTTCTTCCCCGTATTCAATGTTTGGGATAGGTAATTTGTACGGCATCCGAAGCCAGATGAACATGGCCATAGGCGGGGCCTCTACAGCCTTCAGCAGCCCGTATTATATTAACCCTGCCAATCCGGCCTCTTACACGGCATTCGATACCAATAGTTTTGTTTTCGATGGTGCATTTCATCTCCGTTCGGAAACACTGAAAACCATTGACCAGTCCCAAAAAACCAAGTTTGGAAGTATATCGAACTTATATTTTGGTTTCCCTGTAACCAAGTGGTGGGGAGCCAGTGCCGGGGTAATGCCGTATTCAAATGTTGGCTATGAAGTTTACGGCGACCAGGTTATTCCCAATATAGGAAGGACTGTTAGTGTATATAAAGGAAACGGAGGACTGAACAAAGCCTATATCGGCAGCGGATTTTCACCGGTAAAAAATTTGTCGGTCGGTATCAATATGGCATATCTTTTCGGTAATATCGTTAAGGAACGCACTTTGACTTTTCCTGACTCGGCGGCTAATATCAATTCAATGATTCGTAGTTCGGCCAGGCTTAATAAAGTTAACTTTGATTTTGGTTTGATTTACCGTAAAAATATGAAAGAAGGCCGGTTTTTCCAGTTTGGACTCACCTATAAACCCCAGCAGATAATAGATGGTAATTCCGAAAAAATTGCATATTCCTATCAATGGGATAGAACGAAAGATCTGGAAGTGATAAAAGATACAGCAAGTATTGAAACAAGTACTAAAGGTGAGGTTATATTACCTGCAGCCATCGGAGGCGGTTTTATGATTGGAAGTACTAACCGCTGGCTTGCTACCGCTGATATTAACTGGCAGCAATGGACCGAATTCCGTTACCTGGGCAATGACCTGAAAATGAAGAACACCCTGCGGATTTCACTGGGTGGACAGTTTCGGCCGGCTATCGTTGAGATGGGCAAATACTACGAACGTATAAATTACCGTGCCGGTTTCAGGTTCGAGCAGAGTAACCTCGAAATTAAAAATACACGTGTCAACGACCTTGGAGTTAGTTTTGGTGTAGGCCTGCCAATGAAAAAATCAAGATCAACTATTAACATTGCTGTTGAAGTTGGATCGCAGGGCACAACGGATAACGGTTTGATCAAGGATAACTACGTGCGTTTTACAGTTGGCGCTGCTTTACAGGAAAGATGGTTTCAGAAACGACGTTTTAACTAAGCCGGTTTTCACAATGCCAATTCCGGAAACACTTCAATTTAACTGTTGAGTTCGGGGCGATTAATAACCAAAAAATCAAAACGAGGTAATTTCAGTCTGCAAATCACGCTAAAACATTACCATGTTATTATGAGCAGTATATTGTCTGCGGTATTAAAATACCGAATTATATTCAGCATTGTTGTTCTCCTTTTGGCAACAATGCTTTTTTCATGCGAAAATGATATGATGGCTGTGATAAAACTATCGTCGAAAGACTCCATTCCCGATATTACTATTAATAATGTGCATGTTAAGCAAAGTGAAAACGGCAAAATGACCCTTGAACTTACGGCGCCTAAAATGATTAGTTACCAGGCGCGCGAATCGTACACCGAATTCCCTAACGGGCTCAAAATCATATTTTACGACTCCATTATGCAGCCCAAAAGTGAGCTTACCGCCAACTATGGTGTGAGCTACGACAGCAAGCATACCATGCTGGCCAGAGGGAACGTTGTTGTCCGTAATTTCCAGAAACAAGAGCAACTCAATACCGAAAGCCTTCTTTATGATCAATTGGCAAAAAAAGTTTCAACGGAAGAATTTATAAAAATCACACAACCTGATAAAACAATTTTAGGTAAAGGCATGGAATCGGATGAATTGTTTGATAACTGGGTTATCAGGCATGTTAGTTCAACTATTTATGTAAATGAAAACAAATAGTGAGGAAAGTATCTCTATCTTTGATATCATGATCACCGGTTTGAAAGCAGTATCCCGTCGTACCCAAAAATGAACAATTACCTTATAATAGCTCTTACTCTTGCATCTTCCGCTTTTTTCTCGGGGATGGAAATCGCATTTGTAAGCTCCAACAAGCTTCGTATTGAGCTCGAAAAAGGCAAGGGTCTATTGTCGGCCAGGCTTGTTTCCGGTTTTATTCATCATCCATCGCGTTTTATTGGAGCTTTGCTGGTGGGCAATAATATTTCGCTGGTAATTTATGGTATAGCAGCCGCAGCCATCCTTGGACCGGTGCTTCAGAACACACTTCCGGCATCACTCGCAACCGAAGTCATTATCCTGGTTTTTCAAACCATACTTTCAACCTTGCTGATACTGATCACCGCGGAGTTTCTGCCAAAAATACTTTTCAGGCTCAACCCAAACGGACTGCTTAATTTTTTCGCTGTTCCGGTTTACCTGATCTACCTTATGCTGTATCCGTTCATGTATTTTTTTCTGGGTTTATCCGAACTCATACTCAGGTATATATTTGGCATGAAAACCGGCACCGTCCGCTACCAGTTCACAGCTATTGATTTCGATGAGTATATACGCGATTTTTACAACCCGGCGGCTGCCCAGGTGGATGAAGCTCCTGAAATGCAGATGATTCAGAATGTACGCGATTTCCACTCAACCAAAGTGCGTGAGTGCATGGTGCCGCGAAACGAAATTATTGCGGTTGAGGATACCATTAGCATTGAAGAACTTCATGACTTGTTTATTGTATCGCAGCATTCAAAAATACCTGTTTATAAAGAAAGTATTGATAATCTTACCGGATATGTACACCTGTATGACCTGTTTGGCAAACCTACAGCTATTAACTCGGTAGTGAAGCCGGTAATGATTGTCCCCGAAACCATCCCGGCCAGCAATGTGCTTAATATGATGATAAGCCAGCGCAAGAGTGTGGCTGTGGTTGTGGACGAATTTGGCGGTACTGCCGGAATGGTGACGGTTGAGGATCTGATTGAAGAAATATTTGGCGAAATAGAGGATGAATTTGATGTGGATGAATTACTGGTAAAACAAACAAGTGAAACCGAATTTATACTGGCAGGCCGTTTGGAAATAGATTATCTGAATCAGGAATATTTGTTGAACCTTCCACAGAGTGATGAATATGAGACACTTGCCGGTTTAATCCTGAGCCATCACCAGAGTATCCCCGAAATAAAGGAACATATCCATATCGACAAATTTACCTTTACAATCCTCGAAGCATCAGGAAGCCGGATCGATAAAGTTCAGTTGATAATTGAATCCTGATCCACAAGTTTTCCGGCAATAATAAGCGATTATCTCTTACAGAACTGTAGGTTTCGGGCATACCTTGCTTAATGGTTTCATTATTAAAGGCTTTCCATTTATACCTTATCCAATAAGATTGTAAAAATTATTTTTCCAAGTGGGGAATTATTGTAAATTTGCACCTCTTTTTACCAAAACTATTAAATTAAATACAAATGGCAATTATTGGCGAAATACGAAAACATTACTGGTTACTTGTTGCAATTATTGGTGTTGCTCTGCTACTTTTCGTACTCAGCGACTTTCAGCGCAAAAGCAAAAAACAAACCAATACAATAGGCACTATTGCAGGTGAGAAAATCGCAATTACTGAATTCAACAAGCGAGTTGATGAAAACAGCGAAATGCAGAAAGCTAACACAGGCAAAGGAAATCTTACATCAGAGGAAAACTATCAGGTACGCCAGCAAACATGGCAGCAGATGGTAAACGAAATTGTTATGAACAAGCAATACGATTTGCTTGGCGTTTCGGTTTCGGTTGAAGAACTTGATGACCTTATCAGAGGCAAAAATCCGCATCAATATATTGTTCAAAGCTTTACCGATCCCAAAACCGGTCAGTTTGATCAAAAAGCCGTTAATAACTTCCTTCAGAACCTCGACAATCCCGAAATGGTAAAGCCTGAAATGAAACAGCGCTACCTTATGATGGAAAAGGCAATTAAAAATGACAGGCAGTCAACTAAATATACCAGCCTGATCACCAAAGGATTTTATGTGCCTGCAGCATTTGCAAAACGCAACTACACCGAATCGAATACCATGGCACAGGTTCGTATTACAGGTATTCGTTACCAGACAGTTTCGGACAGTGCAGTAAAAGTTACGGATGCCGATTACGAAAAATACTATAACGAGTACAAGTACAAATTTAAACAGGATAAGCCTGCTCGCGATATAGAGTATGTTTTGTTCGAGCCAAAAATGTCGGCTGATGATATGACTCAGTTGAAAAGTAATGTTGACAAAGCCTATAATGAATTTATAACCGCTACTGATGTTGCAGGATTTGTAAATTCAACCTCCGACAACCGTTACGACAGTAGCTGGCGCAAACGCGGAACTTTCGCACCCAACATCGACACATTGCTTTTCACTGCTCCTGTGGGCCAGGTATTGCAACCGATGGAAGATAACGGCATGTTCCGTATATTTAAAATTGTTGACCGCCAGAGCAAACCTGATTCGCTCCGCGCAAGTCACATCCTTATTTCATACGCAGGTACTCCTATTCAAACTGCCACCCGCACCCGCGAAGTCGCCGATAAACTTGCTGACAGTATTCTTCAGGTTGTTCAAAAGAACCCTGCTGCTTTCGAAGGCATAGCCGGAACAATCAGCGATGATGCAACGGCAAAAACAAAACTGGGCGACCTCGGTTGGTTTGCCGATGGTACAATGGTTCCTGAATTTAACGAAGCCGTTGTAAAAGGTAACATTGGTGATATTAAAAAGGTAGAAAGCCAGTTCGGTTACCATATCATTAAAGTAGTAGGCAAAAAAGATCTCTCCACCAAAATAAAAGTTGCCAGCATTGATTTCACTATGGAGCCAGGTGCTAAAACCATAGAGGCCATCTATAACGAAGCCAGCACTTTCGCATCAACAAATAACACACTGGATAAATTCGAAAAAGCGGCTAAAAGCAAAGGTATGCGTAACGCCGACAAACTTTCGGAAAGCGATAATACAATCCCTGGCCTTAAAGCTGCCCGCGAGGTTGTTCGCTGGTCCTTTAACAAGGATACTGAAAAAGGTACAGTCTCCAATGTTTTCGATATAGAGGGAACTTATGTTGTAGCTGCTTTGAAAACGAAGATAGAAAAAGGGTTTGTACCTCTCGAAGCGTTGAAAGACCCTATTAAACCGCTGGTTATCCGCGAGAAAAAAGCGGAATACCTTATCAGCAAGGTAAAAGGTAAAGATATGAATGCACTTGTTCAGGAATTCCCCGGAACAAAAATCGACACGGTTGATGTGTCATTTGCCAGTGCCAATATCCCGAACTACGGGCATGAGGCTAAACTGACAGGCAATATTTTTTCAGCTAAAAAAGGTGTTATTGCCGGACCGGTGCAAGGTGAGCAAGGTGTGTATGTTTTCATACTCGACCAGTTAAAAGAAGCCCCTGCAACCACTGATTTCACAAATCAGAAAATGCAAATGTCAATGTACTTCCAAAACCGCGCCGGCATGTTATCGAACATCCTGCAGGAAAAGGCAGACATTAAAGATAACAGGTTAACTTTCTACTAAACAACAACCGACCATAATTGCCATGAACCGCTTTGGAAACGAAGCGGTTTTTTTATTGCCCGCTCATACAATTAGTATTGAGATATGTCTGAATTTGAAATTTTGTCCGATGAAATGATTTTTGTACTAAATTTTATTGAACTGATCGCGACGGCAGAAAGCCACCTGTTAATTCCAGCCTTATCATTATAAACATTGACTCTTCAAAGGCTATTACACAGTCGGGGAATAAATTTGGCTTATCCGTTAGGGGATATGTAACCGCGAAATCGGATTTTATAGCAGATTGTAACTACACCAGTTGTAACCTGTTCGAATCCTGCTTGATAAAAATAAAAAGCAGTATGGTAAACGACCATAAGGAAGATCCACCATAACTAAAAAATGGCAGCGGAATGCCGATTACTGGCATAAGGCCAATAGTAAATCCCACATTTATAACAAAGTGAAAGAACAGAATGCTGGCTACCCCATACCCATAAATTCGGCTGAATTCCGAGCGTTGTCGCTCAGCCATAAGGATAATACGCGTAATTAAAGCCATGAATAGAAGGATTACTACCGTTGCGCCAACAAAGCCCCACTCCTCTCCAACCGTGCAAAATATAAAGTCGGTACTCTGCTCCGGCACAAAATTAAACTTGGTTTGGGTTCCTTTCAGGAAACCCTTGCCCCAGAAACCACCTGAACCGATAGCAATTTTAGACTGGTTTACATTATATCCGGCACCTTTCAAGTCAATTTGCTTGCCTAGTACCACGTTGATGCGTGTTTTCTGGTGAGGCTCAAGGATATTCTGAAAAGCATATTCCACACTCAGCACAAACAATGCAGCAACAATAAAAATACCTATTACTGTCAGAATATTTTTCAGGGTGCGGCGGATAAAGAAAACAAAACCAATCAACAATATTGCAACTACCAGAATAACAATATACTGATTAAAAAGCAGAGCCATAATTGCCAGTATAACAACAGCCACACCTACCAGTAATATTACGCCTGGCATACCCTGCCTGTATAATACCAGGGCTAATGATGAATATACCATTGCCGATCCGGTATCATTCTGCAGAATAATGAGTATTGCCGGAAGAGCGATAATAATCCAGGGTATGATCTGGGATTTTCGTTTCCGGTTATCAAAATCCAATGCACTGAGGTAATGCGCCAAAGCAAGGGTAGTGGCAAACTTGGCAAATTCGGCAGGCTGAAGTTTAAAACCACCTATCTCGAACCATGATTTTGCACCTGAGGTTTCATTTCCGAGAAATAGCACAACAATGAGTAGCACAATAGTCCCTATATAAATCGGGTAGGCAAACGCATTGAAGAATTTTGCATCGGTGAGTATGATCATTAATGCAATTAGCAATGCTGTTCCTATCCAGAGCAATTGTTTGCCATACGACTGCGACAGATCAACAATGCTTGAATGCTCATTATTATAAACGGCAGCATAAATGCTTATCCAGCCCATCAACACCAGAGTAAGGTATAAAAGCACGAGTGTGCGGTCGATATAGCGGAAAATTCCTTTTTGCTCTTTCAATTGTTCAGTAGATTATAATTGATCATCTTTTCTTCCAGCTCCTTACGCTTTACTTTGCGTGTAATGTATTTTTCAATCATCAACGTTGCAATCGGAGCAGCATATGTTGATCCAAAACCGGCATTTTCGACAATTACGCAAATCGCTATCTGCGGATTTTCGACGGGTGCAAAAGCAATGAAGTTTGAGTGAGGCTTACCATGCGGGTTATCAGCAGTACCTGTTTTTCCGGCCATGGTAATGCTGTCGAGTTTATATGCTCTTGCGGTTCCGTGTTCACCTTCAAAAACCTCCATCATACCTTCGCGAACCACATCAATATATTCCCTGTTAATGGTGGGAACATTTTTATCGGATGAAAATTTGGTTTTTTCGCCTCCAACAGACCTTACCACGTGGGGCGGATAGAAGAATCCGCGATTGGCAACCAGGCAGGCATAGTTTACAAGCTGTAGTGGAGTAGCCAGAATTTCACCCTGCCCAATGGATAATGATCTTATAGTCATGGCATTCCAGTGGTCTTTTCCGTAAATTTTATCGAAAACGGATGATGGGGGCAAGTTCCCTTTCAATTCAAATGCAAGGTCGGTATTAAGCATCCGGCCGAATCCCATGCTCAGCAAATGATTACGCCACACATCATAACGTTCTTTAACGGTTGCATAATTCGGGTCGTTCATAATGTTACGGAACACCTGCCAGTGAAACGGATTGCAGGATTGCTGTATGGCCATGTAAACATCCAGTGGCGAAACATGATTATGCGTACATCTGATGGGAGACGATCCCGGCCCCTGACACGAAAATCGGGTTTCCTTGGTTATAACACCCATTTGAAGCCCTATCATATCGTTAGCCATTTTAAAGGTGGAACCCGGAGGATACTGACCCATAATGGCGCGGTTGTACAACGGTTTGATAGGATCCTGATTAAGGATGGCATAGTTTTTACCCCTGACTCTGCCAACCAGTAAATTCGGATCATAGCCGGGACTCGAAAGGAAACAGAGTAATTCGCCAGTACCGGGATCAATAGCAACAATACTTCCGCGTTTGTTAACCATGAGCTTTTCGCCATATTGCTGCAGGTCGGCATCAATACCGGTTTGTAAGTCGCCGCCCATTACTGCTGCGGTATCGTAACGTCCGTTTTCAAAACTGCCAACATCGCGGTTCATTACATCCACCATACGGATTTTCAAACCTTTAATACCCCGTAATTGCGTTTCGTAAGCACGTTCAATTCCGCTTATGCCAATATAATCTCCTTGTTTATAGTAAACATTTTTTTCGATCTGTGCCGGGGTTACTTCACCGATGTAACCTAAGAGATGAGCTCCAATTGACATTGGATATTTCCGTAAGGTACGCGGCTGCACAAAGAAACCCCTGAAACGGTAGAGCTTTTCCTCAATATAACCGTAGGTTTCTTTTGAAATTTGTTTTTCGAATGCCGATGCCAATATAGGTGAATAATCTTTTGCCTTTTTCATCCGCTCAACAAAGCCTTCGATAGGAATATCGAGCAGGCGGCATATTTCGGCTGTATCCACGTCCTTTACCTCCCGGGGAATTACCATCAGATCGTAAACAGCTTCGTTGTACAAAAGCAGTTTCCCGTTACGGTCGTAAATCAATCCACGTGCAGGGAATTGGGTCATATAACGAAGCACATTATTATTGGCCGAAACGGTGTAACTCCTGTCGATAACCTGTATATAAAACAATCTTACCAGATAGATAAAACCAATAACCAGGAAGGTGGTGATAATTATTATTTTACGATCGGCATAAATGCGACTGGCCATTGAAAGACTTAAATTGTAAGGTGTGCTTGAGCAAAAGAAATAAGTGTGCAAAAATACAGAATACAGAATTGATAAACAGTAAACTTGAAATATTTATCGGGATATAAAATTAAAAAAACCTGCTGAAGTAAATTAACTTCAGCAGGTGATTGTATGCAGGGGTAAGCGGATATTTGTATGTATTTCAGATACTGTTATATATCTCTAACAACTTGTCATTTTTGGGTTAAAAGTGTTATTGCAGCACTCCAGTATAACGGAGTCACAAAGTAAAGGTTACAGGCATTAAAAAATTGTCCTGAGGATTTTCACAACTTTTAAGATTATATTAATCGCTATTTGTTATTCATCAGGTTTTTAATCCTGGCATCCTGCAGGTAGGGTTTAAAATCCGGATCCGATTTTAGCCGGTTGATATCTTTAAATCCAAGATCAAAAGCCTGTTTCAGCATACCGAATATCTCATCCGGGTTACGATTTACAGCAGCAACTTTAGCGGCCATAAAACGGTGTTCAGCATTAGTGGGATCAACCAGACGGTATATTTCGATAAACCGGGATGCTGCTGACATATCTCCCTGTTTCAGGGCATTGTTGCAATACATATAACTGTTCATGCTTAGTGAACCCAGCAACCGCTCATACACCTGTCTCAATTCAGGTTTCGCCTGGTTTTGTGTTAATGATCGCAGCCGTGATGTTTCTTTGATCCACCATTCAATACTTTGAACAGGGATTTGAGGCAGATATTCCTGTTGGAGCTTTTGTTCCAGTATGAGCATATCCTTTTGCTGTTTGTTGAATTCAATAACTTCCTTATCGGCTGAAAGCCTTTTAATTTCCGCCCGGAGCGGTTCAACATCCGTTAGACCCTGTAGGTAATGCAGCATTTTAAGGTACGTTTCCTGTTGCAAATGAAGTTTTCCTTCGGTTTCAAAACCACTGGCTATTTTATCGTTTTTTTCGATAAAAGCATTAATATCAGCCCTTTGCTCCGGAATTGCTTTCTGCC
>JBBSDG010000104.1:0-11598 GCA_038249635.1 Bacteroidales bacterium
ACTTAAGTCTGTTTAAATGATATTCGATACTTTTCGCTGTTAGTCCGGTCTAATTTATTTTGCTTTCATTGTCTTCCACGTTTTGACGGATCACTTTAATTGCTTTTAGGTGTTTTTATCCTCATTTCTTTAATTCATTTTTGATCTTGGCCTGATCTTATTATACCTAATAAAAAGCCGGTGGGTTATTTTACCCTGATTCATCCTCCCGAATGAAAAGAGCCACGCAGGGAGAAACAAGAGGTTTTTGTGGAACAAAAACACATCTTGCAAGCCTCTCTCCGGATGAAGTTCAGTCTCGTCCCGGATGGACCGTTCTGCGACAAAAAGTGAAGGGAATCTTATCTTTTCACTCCCTAACAATCATAAAAAAAGAGGCACGGGCTGAGTTTTTTTATTCAGAGATTAGGATATAAATTGTCAAGTATTCCAAAGATGGAATCAACTGCTTTTTGAGCCTTTAACGCTGCCACCAAAGAACTATTATTAGTATAACTGAAAATTTCAGTTACTTTTATGGTTGATTAACCAGAAAAAATTTGCACCGATTTAATATTTGAACCGTGAATTTGTCGAACCTTGAAATTCTTCAAAAAATCATATCCGGAGATGAGCCTTCATTTGAAAAGGTGTATCGCTTTTATTATCCCCGGCTAAATTACTTTGCAAAGCAATACCTTTTCGATTCAGAATCTGCAAAAAACATTGTACAGGATGTCTTTACTGAATTGTGGGATAAACGGCTTACACTGCATAAAGACACTAATCTCAATGCATGGCTATTTACAGTTACCAGAAACAAATCGCTCAAAATCATCAGCCAGCTTAAATCGCAGCAAAACTACGATAACTATATTATATCAAGGCAATTAGATGTAAACTATAAGTCCTTGGCCGATTTCGACACCAGCCGTCTGGTTTTCGAGGAGCTCCAGTCCCAAATTCAGGCATCATTGGATAAATTATCACCTTCCTGCCGCAAAATCTTCGAAATGAGCCGCTTTGAAGACAAAAAAAACAGGGAGATTGCAGAGGAACTAAATTTGAGTATCAAAACCGTTGAGGCTCAGATTTCGAAAGCGCTCAAGACACTAAAAACCGATCTGCACGATTACCTCCCATTATTTTATATTCTATTTCTTTTTCAAAAATAAATTTATTTTTTCGATAAGGGTAAAAGGGATTGATTAGGTTATATATTCAAATCTCATTCATCAATGGACGAAGAAAAGTTATTGCAATACATCAAAGGAGAAATACTCTCGAAAACAGAAACGATCAGGATCCTGGATTGGGTTGAAGCATCGCCTGAAAACCAAAGGAAATATACTCAGTTGAAAAACTTATGGGTTATAGCCGGACTTGACTATCCTGAAGAAGTAATCATCCCTGATTTTGCTTATCCCCAAAACAAACGGAAAATACTGCATGAGACGTTTATCGGATCATTTTTGAAATACGCTGCAATATTTTTACTGGCATTTTCGATGGGTTCGTTAAGTCTTTATTACGTCAGCAGTAACCAGAACGCCGAATTGTCATCTCATTTTAATACTATTGAAGTGCCCAATGGTCAGCGCTCACAAATCTCATTGTATGATGGAACCAGAGTCTGGCTGAATTCAGGGACTAAATTCCGGTATCCGGTTGTATTTAGCAAAAAATTACGGGAAGTATTTATTGAAGGAGAAGCCTTTTTCGATGTAGCAAAAGATAAAAAGCATCCCTTTGTGGTGAATGCAGGACAACTTAAGGTTGAGGTAATGGGAACCCGTTTTAATGTATACGCTTACCCCGAAGAGGGTGAGTTTTCGACCACTCTGGAAGAAGGATCAGTAAATATGATCAAAACTTCGGACAGCAAAGGTATTGTCCTCAAGCCCGGTGAACAGGTAATCTTCGACCGTACAACCGACAGATTTAAAAAGCTTGAGGTTAATACGGAGCTATATACCTCATGGAAAGAAAACCTGTTAAAGTTTGAAGATGCTCCATTTGACGAGGTCATCAAAAAGATGGAGCGGTGGTATGATATAAAAATTACCGTCGACCCGGCTGTGAATACGAAAGAACGATATACGATGACTATCAAGACTGAAAGTCTCAGGGAGATGCTAACATTACTGTCGAAAACAACTAAAATAAACTATGAAATAAAAGTAAACAGTGTATTGATCAAGAAACCATGACACAAAAAAAGGGGAAGTGCTGAAACACTTTCCCCCTATAATTCATGCTGAAACATGAAACATGGCTAAAAAAAAGCCCATAAAAAATGGGATAAGTTTAACCCTTTTACAATTACAAATTTATGAAAAAAAATTGGTTTAATGACGAGGGGCATAGTCGCTCTCTCTTTAAATGGTTACGAGTTATGAAATTAACTATGTTTTTTCTTCTGGCTGCGCTTATTCAGGTGAGTGCGAGTGTTTATTCACAGCAAACGAAGCTCAGCATTACGCTTCAGAATGCCTCAGTTAAGGAAGTGTTGAAGCACATTGAAAACCAAAGTGATTTTTTCTTTCTGTATAAGAATGAAAACATTGATGTGAACCGGATTGTCAGTATTGATATTAGTGACAAATCTGTGGAAGACATTTTAGATCAGTTATTTAAAGGAACAAAAGTTAGTTATGAAGTGGTCAACCGCCAGATTGTCCTGGTCAACAAGGAGAATGGTGATTTTGCACCCCAGGTTCAGCAACAGCAAAAATCTGTCTCCGGGAAGGTTACCGACACATCCGGTGGCTCATTGCCCGGTGTTTCAGTCGTTCTCAAAGGAACCACTACCGGGGTAATTACTGATTCGGATGGTAAATATTCACTTTCTAACATTCCTGAAAACGCAATCTTGCAATTTTCGTTTGTGGGAATGAAGATGCAGGAAGTTGTTGTAGGAAACAAGTCAGCTATCAATGTTAGTTTAGCTGAAGAGAGTATTGGAATTGAGGAAGTTGTGGCAATAGGATATGGAACGGCACGAAAAAAAGACCTTACAGGAGCACTTGCCCGAATTAGTGCAGATGATAAATCCACATTGCCAAATATCAATGCAGTACAAACAATGAGAGGATCTGTTGCAGGACTTCGGGTCACCGATAACGGAAAGGCAGGATCTGACGGCAACATTCTTATACGCGGGAACAGGTCAATCACCGCAGGTAACGACCCGCTTATTGTTCTGGATGGTATCCCTATGGTTGGCAGTAAACTATCAGATATCAGCAGCAATGACATTGAAACAATCGACATTCTGAAAGATGCCAGTTCTGCTGCTATTTACGGCTCGCGTGCTACAAACGGGGTAATCCTTATTACAACCAAACGCGGGAAAGATTCGAAGCCTGTAATTAACTATAGCGGATACTACGGATTCTCAGATTTTGCCAGGACGCCAAATCTGATGGGTCCCGATAAATATTTGCAATTGAAAAAAGATGCTTCCGTTTTTTTAGGTGGCCAGGCGACTCCGCTGAACCCCATTGAACAGGAAGTTCTTGATGCAGGTAAGGCAATAAGCCCATGGGATGCGATAAAACAGGATGCACCGATGATGAACCACGATATTAGTGTGGCGGGAAAATCAGATCGTGTAAATTACTATTTTTCGGGTTCTTACGCCGATCAGAAATCAATTATTTTAGGCGATCAGTTTAAGCGGCTAACACTTCGTGGTAATTTCGACATCAAAGTAAACGATTGGTTAAACATTGGAACCAATACCGGCTATACTTTTAAAGATTATTCAGGCACCGAAGCTGATATCGGTATGGCTTTTATGATGAGCCCTTTTGGAAAATATACCTACGATGACGGACAACCCGTAGGTGTTCCCATGGGTGATGTGTTGGTGACCAATCCTATTTTTAATGCCCTTTGGCAGAACAATTACCAGATCACCAATAACCTGTTCAGCAATATCTATGCTGAGATCAAATTGCCTCTGAAAGGTCTCACTTACCGGATCAATGTAGCCAATAACCTTCGCTACAGTGAAACAAAGAACCATACGCCGGCCTATGACAGGGATGGTACTAAAAGGACAAACTTTGCAAGCCAGAGCTGGAGCAAGGGAATGGATTTCACGTTGGAAAATATTTTGAAGTACAACAAAACCTTCGATAAGATTCACAACGTGGATGCCACCTTGATGTATGGTATTGAAAGTACAAGGAATACCGGGATGTATGGTTCAGGCTCCCTTTTGTTCAGCGATGCACTGGGCTATTATGGCGTGGGCCTGGGCGATGTCCAAACAGTCAGTGGAAATGGTACCGAAATGAAGGCTGTCTCAAGCATGGCGCGGGTTAGCTATCGTTTGCTCGACCGTTATATGTTTAACATGACAGTTCGCCGGGATGGCTATTCAGCATTTGGGTCAGGAAACAAATATGGAAACTTCCCTTCGATGGGAGTTGCATGGGTGATTTCCGAAGAAAGCTTCCTTTCTGAAGTAAAATGGCTTGAATTCTTAAAATTGCGTTATTCCTATGGCAAGAATGGGAACAGGGCCATCAGCCCTTACTCATCGTTAAGTCTGATGAACTCCAGTAATTTCAAATATGTATATGGAGATGGCGGGGTTACTTCAGTTGGTGTATCGCCGACTCAAATGTCAAACCCTGTTCTGGGCTGGGAATCTACCCTGGCATCTAATTTAGGGGTTGATTTCAATCTGCTTTCAGGACGGATCACCGGTGCATTCGAATATTATAACATGAACACTAAAGACCTGCTTTTAAGCAGCCAAATTCCGAATATGACCGGTTACCCGACATTTACAACCAATGTAGGTTCGGTCAACAACAACGGAGTTGAACTTACCTTGAATACAGTGAATGTAAAGTCCGGCGGATTTGAATGGAGCACAACTTTTACTTTTGCAAAAAACAACAATAAAATTACAGATTTAATGGACATAGACGGTGACGGAGTTGGAGATGATGATCCATCCAACGGCCGGTTTATTGGCAAACCAATGTTTTCACCGCTGGATTATGTATTTGACGGTATATGGCAGGCAGGCGAAGATATGACAATGGATCCGGGTGTTAAACCAGGATTTATAAAGTTCAAAGATGTGAGTGGTGCAGATGGCGTTCCTGATGGGAAAATTGATCCGCTCGACCGTCAGGTGCTTGAAACTTCGTTACCAGATTTCACGGCAGGGCTGAACAATACGATTTCTTTTAAAGGTATTTCACTTTCTGTTTTGCTCTATACTAGTCAGGGAGGTAAAGCGCGGAATACCTACACCAACCCTGGTTCAAACTTTTATGCACGCGTTAACCAGATCGATTTGCCTTACTGGACACCAGAGAATCCACTCAATGACAGACCATCAGTGGGATATCCTAATCCAAAGGGTTATGGATTTTATGAGGACAGATCTTTCATCCGGCTACAGGATGTGTCACTGTCTTATGATTTCCCCAAATCTTTGATTTCAAAAGCCAGGCTCAATAGCGTGAAAATCTTTGTAAGCGGAAAGAATCTAATGACCTGGACCGACTGGAATGGATGGGATCCGGAACATGCCGCTGCCTTGGATCCTTTTAGCCTCAACACAGACAATGACCCTAGCAGACAAAGCGGGCCATTGATGAAATCGTTTGTTGTTGGTTTAAATTTAAATTTCTAACCTTTAAAACTTAGAAAAGATGAAAAAAACAATCTATATTATTTTAGTTTTAATAGCTGTTTCGATTGGGGCATGTAAAGAAAGCTACCTGGAAGAGAAACCACTTGATAAATTTAGTCCCGAAAACCTCTTGGTTGATAAAGCGGGTTTTGAATCTGTTATTCATGCGCTTCATGTTTCAGCTCGTGATGAAGAATTGGACCAGGTGCCTGTGATGGCTACGGGGACGGATATCGCTGTTTTTGGAGCGGGTGATGGCCGTTTCTATAACAATTACAAAGAAATTACACCAACTTCCGGAAACGTAAATCAATGGTGGGATTGGGCCTATACGAAGGTGATCAAGAACGCCAACCTGATAATTACCCGTGCCGAGAATCCGGCTGTTAAATGGACCGATGAAGAAAAGAATGCGATCGTAGCCGAAGCTAAGTTCTTTAGGGCTTATGCCTATAACTCTCTGGTGAACTTGTATGGCGGAGTACCGATTGTTGACAAGGAATTGACTGCCCCAAGATATGATTTTGTACGTGCTTCGCGGTTAGAGGTACTGAAATTTATTGAAAGCGATCTCGATTTTGCCGTTCAGTATTTACCCAATGTCGTTACAGACGTCAAAAAAGACGGACGTATTTTTAAAGCAGCCGCTTACCATCTTTTAAGTGAAGTTTGCATCAGCCTTGGAAAAGAAACCGGCACTGCCACCTATTACGACAAGTCAATAACATCAGCCACCAAAGTCATAGATGGAACCACCGGTAATTATAAACTGATGACCAGCAGATTTGGCGACTTGTCTCGTCCGGGCGATGCGTTTTCCGATTTGTTCTGGACTGGGCAGCAAAACAGGGCTTCGGGCAATCTGGAAACCATTTGGGCCCTTCAATATGAATATACAACTCCAGGTGGTGGTTCAGGTGCAAATGTGAATGTCCGCTGGTGGGGTCCTAAATTCGAAGATGTGACTGCTCCCGATGGAAAAAAGCTATTGGTAAATGATTCACTGGGTAGAAGCCAGGGAGGTGTAAGGCCAAATAATTATTATTTTTACGATATCTGGAACGATGATTGGAATGATATGCGTAATTCGAAATACAACATTCGTCGCACCTGGATTTGGAACAACCCTACTTCACCTTATCTGAGAACTGTTGTTAGGACAGTCGTTGAAGGCGGAAAAATGTGGGTTCTGGACCTAAACGGGGTCAAATCGACCAAGACAATTGATACGATGAGGGTCTTGTATCCGCAGATTCGTAAAATTGAAGGACTGATGAAGGGAGGTCCTGCCAATGGCCGCACCGACAACGACCAGTACCGGATGCGTTTAGCGGAGACATATTTGCTGCGCGCCGAAGCTTATTTCCATAAAGGCGATTTAACCTCTGCTGCTGCCGACATCAATGTGGTGCGGACACGTGCAAAGGCCAAACCTGCAACTTCGGCACAAGTTACACTCGACTATATCCTTGATGAACGGGCCCGCGAACTCACCGTTGAGGAACATCGCCGAAAAACACTCTGCCGCTTGGGGGTATTAGTCGAAAGGGTTAAACGATATTCGGCTAAAAGTAAAGATATTGAACCCTACCACCAGTGGTTTCCTATCCCGCAGAAGGCCATTGATGCCAACCGTGGAGCCAAGCTTTCGCAGAACCCTGGCTATCCGGGAGCTGAATAAATAAAGAAATGCACCAAATAATTCGGGAGGTACTGTAATTAAAGTATCTCCCGTTCTTATAAAACCGTTAAACTATGAACACACAATCAAGACGTAACTTTCTGAAACAAACCGGAATTATTTCAACCGGATTATTACTGAATTCAGCATTGGCAGGTTGTGCCCTTAAAAAGGACCCTACCATTTTGCTGGTTTCGGGTTGGCAGGATGTGAACATTGGCGACATTGCCCATACACCAGGGCTGTTGCATGTGCTTGAAACTTTTATGCCCGGGTCAAAAATTATTCTCTGGAAACGAAGCAACGGCGAAGAGGTGAAAAAACTGCTCAATAAAAACTTTCCGAAAGTAAAAATCATTTATGGCGGCGTTGATGCTGAAAAGAATGTGAGTAATCCTGAAATCATGGAAGCTTTTAAGGAAGCCGACGTCATGATTCATGGTTCCGGGCCATTACTGGTTGGGGCCGATAATCTGGCCGCCTGGATGAAAAATAGTAAAAAACCTTTTGGCGTCTTCGGCACAACTTTGCAAAGTCCAGGCGAATACCATGTGGGCATCCTGAAAAAAGCTTCCTTCATTTTTACCCGCGAAACACATTCGATCGACCACCTGAAAAAAGCCGGAATTTATGGTAATCACGTCGCGTTTGCTCCCGATGCAACTTTCTTCCTGAATATTCAGAATAAAGAAAAGGCCGATAGGTTCCTGAAAGAAAACGGATTGGAAGAGAAAAAATTTATATGTGCCATTCCACGCCTCCGCTATACGCCTTACCATTTATTCAATCCAAACAACAACGGATGGAGTGCTGAAAAAATCAAGCAAATTGAGGAAACAAACCTTAAATATAAAGAAATTGATCACGCCAAACTTCGTGAAGCCATTATTGCCTGGGTGCGCGAAACCAAACAAAAAGTGCTGGTTTGTCCTGAAATGACCTATCAGGTGGATATTATGGACGAACTGCTAATTAATCCGCTTCCCGATGATGTGAAGCCATTCGTGCTGAAACGTGGTTATTGGTTGCCAGATGAGGCTGCATCGGTTTACGCCAAAGCCCATACCGTGTTGAGTTTCGAATGTCATTCTCCTATTATAGCTGCGGCCAATGGAACGCCCATGTTTTATTTACGTCAACCGGAAGATACCATCAAAGGGCAAATGTATTACGACCTGGGATTCGACGACTGGACCTTTGAAATAGATCAGACTACCGGGAAACAAATTGCCGACCGCCTACGTGAGATTTGGACCGATTACGATAAAGCCAAAGCCAAACTGGCCCTTTCGATGGATAAAGTAAGCAAAATATACGAGGACCGATGCAAGTTTGTACAGTCGATATCGTGACAGGGTGATTTCAATAAACTAATCATGAATCATGAAGCAAAAAAGAATAGCACTTTTCTTTTTTACAGTACTTCTATTTATTAGCAGTCTGTATGGGCAAAGCAAAAAGAGAATATCGACCAGAGAAATAGTCAATCAGGCTTACGAAAATGGACAACAATACATGGACATCAGCACCTATCCGGGTACTTTGTTGCTCCATGGAATGAGCGAGTTTGCGCTCCTGAAAGGCAATGAGGCAAGCCTTGAAAAAGTAGTTGATGCATTGGCAAAATTCGGAACTGGTGATATTAAAGCTGCCGGAAATTTTATTTCGTATGAAGCCGGTGGCTCCGGTGCTGCTTATCTTTCATGGAAAGGTGCAACCACCAAACTTGACGAACAGGTGGATGTTGCAGCCGAAAAAATGATGAAGGAGCAAAAGCGGTCGACAGATGGGTTGATGACCATTAAAACCATGTCGCATCAGATCTTCATCGATGTAACTTTTGCCGTCACACCTTATTTGTTGTATTCAGGACTGAAGTTCAATAAACCGGAATACATTGATTATGCCGTTTTTCAAACCTTGGAATCGTTTCGGATTTTGAAGGATGATAAAACCGGGCTTATCCATCAGGGAAGAGGATTCCAGGGTGAAGGCAAAATCTCGGAGGATAACTGGAGCCGCGGAAATGGTTGGGGTGCTTTCGCACTTGCTATCCTGATCAGGGACTTGCCCGAATCGCATCCCAAACGGCAGGAAGTTGTTGAATTAGCCAAACAGTTCTTTGCTTCCGTACTCAAATATCAGGACAAGCAAGGTCTGTGGCATCAGGAAATGACTGATCCTACTTCATATATTGAAACTTCCGGTAGTGGCATTTTCCTTTATGGTTTGGGTATCATGCTTGAAAATGGTTTGCTTGATAATAAATACATGAAAAACCTGAACCTTGGATTAAGCAGTTATCTCGATTATATTTCACCTGACGGATCGGTGAGTAATACCTGTATCGGTTGTTTGTGTCCCGGGAAAGGAACAAAGGAAGATTATAAAAACCGCAAATGGGAATTGAACGATTACCATGCCTTCGGGCCAGTGGTATTAGCCTACACACAAGCCTTAAAAATGGGGTTTGAAGAAATAAAACCCTTCAATAAGTTAGGTTTTTATGTCCCGGTTGATTCGACCAAAATACCAAAAACATACGTCACTCCTGCCCGTGGTGTTGATCTTTCGTGGGAGAACGACCGGATTGGATTTCGCGTTTACGGAGGGCCAACTGTTCGCGAAAAAGTTCGCAGTGGTGTCGATATCTGGGCCAAATCGGTTGATTACCCAATTCTTGACAAATGGTACAAGCTGAATGCAGAAGGTAAAGATTATCATACAGATCGTGGTGAAGGGTGCGATTTTTATCACATGGCAAAAAATCTGGGTTGTGGGGGTCTGGCCATCCTGATCGATGGAAAGCCATATTCATCAGAAACATACGATTCATTTAAAATCCTTCAGAACAAAAAGGACAAAATTGCCTTTGAAGTTTTGTACCAAACATGGAATGTTCCGGGTCTGAAAGTTGAAGAGCTAAAAAAGGTGGAGATGCAACTCGGAACAAACCTGTTCAAAGTTACAAGCATCTTGAAAAGCGATCAAAATCTGGAATTGACGGTCGCAAGCGGACTGACGACTTATGGAAAACAGGAAGTTTTTCAGAATAAAAAACTTGGACTATTATCAGTTTGGGAGAAAATGGATACGATTCACGGAAGTTTAGGAACTGCTGTTCTGATAAATCCTAAAAATTTCGCTGGCTATATCAGGATTGGATCCGACGAATTTATTTTGATGAAAGTAAAAACCAATGTACCGTTCAGTTATTATGCAGGAGCAGGTTGGAATAAAAATAAATACTTCACATCCAAGGGCGACTGGGAAAAATACGTCCTCGTCGAATCAAAAAAAATAAAATTCTAACAATAAATACTTCAGATTATGAATCGGAAAATTAGTTTACTTGTAATCTTCATCTTTGTCTTCATTTTTGCCAAAGCGCAGAATGTCGGCGCTTCTGCTGAATACATCAAAGCTTTAACAGTCGAATGGAAAGGCGAACGTTTTGCTGACGGACGCCCAAAGGTTTCGGATGACCTGCTTGAAAGGCTGAAAAAAATTACGCTGGAAGAGGCTTGGGCAGAATTAGTCAATCTGGAGTATTTCAATCAGTTTGAAGGTAACTGGAAGTTGCTCAATGAAAATGACAACTACGTGATGACGGGACGTGCTGTTACTGCACAGTTTATGCCGGCTCGCCCGGATTTGGAAAATCAGGTGATCGAACAAGGAAAGACAGAAGGCCGTATGTGGGAACAGCGCCGAACCGTTTCGTGGGCAATGACAACTTTAGTTGAAGGCGATTTTTATGTGGCCGATGGTTACGATAAACAATCGTATGGAACAGTAGTGGGTTCAAACCTTGGTAACGGTGTTTGGTCTCACTCGCATCGTGGTGCCATTGTTTACGGACATATACGCGATACCGAAGATTTACGCAAAATCAATGGGTTTAATGTGTGGGCGAAAGGCACCGACCCGTCGTATATGCGTAAAACATTGCTTACTACCATCAATGCGCCTGTTCGTATTGGCGAAGTAACGGTATTGCCGGGTGACGCGGTTTTGGCAAAAAAAGATGGTGTTGTTTTTATTCCTGCACATTTAGTTGAGCATATTGTTTTAACAGGCGAAGTAACTGAGCTGTTTGATATTTTTGGTCAACAACGCATCAAAGAAGGGAAATATACTGCCGGAACAATTGATAGTAAATGGTCAGAAGAAATTAAAAAAGACTTCAAAAGCTGGCTAGACACTTACAAGGGTAAATTACCTATGACAAGAGCCGATTTAGATAAATTTCTCGAAAAACGTAATTTCTAACAGA
>JBBSDG010000105.1:0-11527 GCA_038249635.1 Bacteroidales bacterium
ATGCCAAAACGTTAACATTGGATGGTATCACTGCCTATGCAGTAGTTGAAAGTACGATTAGTAAACTTGTAATTGAATTGCAGGTAGGCACCACCGGATTAACAAGATGGTCATTTAATTGATCGATAATTACAAAATAAACTGAGGCTGTCTGAAAAGGCAGCCTTTTTTGTTTCCAAACAATGCTGTTGTGATTTATTTGAATTTACTTAAATCAAATATAGATCAATAAAACCATTTTGAGTGCATATTTCAGATAATATAATCCTTTAAATAATTAATAACCAAACCGATACCCAATCCCAGATTCTGTATTCAGCAATTTGGGTTTTGAGGGTTCATCTTCGACCTTTTTGCGTAACTGCGCCATAAAAACCCGAAGGTACTGGGTCTGTTTGACGTATCCCATCCCCCATACTTCCTTTAAAATATATTGATGCGTCAAAACACGTCCTTCGTTTTTTGCAAGGAGTGCTAGCAGCGAAAATTCCGTTGAGGTTAATTTGATTAACTCGTTATTTTTTCGTGCAGTATGGTTCGCCAAATCAACTGTTAAAGCACCAAATTCGAGAATCGGATTGTCTGAATTGCCCTGGCTTTGCCGTATGGCAACCCTGATTCGCGCCAGCAATTCGCCTGTTCGGAAGGGCTTTGTAAGATAATCGTTGGCTCCATTGTCGAGCGCTTTAATGATGTCATCCTCTGAATTACGGACAGAAAGGATCAGAACGGGTTTCTCGTACCATTCGCGAAGTTTCTTCAGAATATCAAGACCATCGGCATCGGGCAAACCCAAATCAAGGATGATTAAAGCCGGCTGCCGTGTGGCAGCTTTTGCAAGTCCCTCTTTCCCGGTTGAAGCTTCTGAAATCTTATATCCGCTTGCCGAAAGTGTTATTTCAAGCAAACGTCTGATTTGTACTTCATCATCGATGATAAGGATATTCTCATTCATAAGATTTTATTTTATAACAACAGGAACAATAGAAACAAATTGAAATACGTTGAAATATGCAGTTCTATTTTACTGATTCCAGGTGGTTTAATGTTTTTACCGGAATTTTAATCGTAAATATTGCGCCGCCATTCAGCCGGTTTTCAGCAGTAACTGTGCCTTGGTGCGCTTCGATAAATCCTTTCACAATCGAAAGACCCAAGCCGGTCCCACCCGATTTGGCATCTTTTCCACGGTAAAACTTATTAAATACCATCAGCAGATCATCATTTGGAAATCCTGTACCCCTATCCATCACCTGAATCGTCAGTAACCCATTATCGTAAAAAAACTTGAGTCTTACTGAAGTCCCTGCCGGGGCGTTTTGTATCGCATTTAAAACAAGGTTATGCAGTACCTGTTCAATAAGACCAAAGTCGATGTGCACCAATGGCATACTCGCCGGGATTACAATGTGCAGACTGAAAGGGAGTAATTCCTGTTTAAGGTTAACTGCCACTTTATTTGCCAGATCATTAACATCGCACCAATCGAGACGAGGGGATATGCGACCGGACTCAAGCCTTGACATATTCAGCAGATTTTCGATCAGCTGATTCAATCGTATTGAGGCCGTATTAATTTCGGAATAAAGTTTCACTTTTGTCTCCTCAGGATAACTCTGTGACAAAAGCGTATCGGAAGCGCCAATTATGGTGGCAACCGGAATACGCAACTCGTGCGAAATGGAATTGAAAAGCGTTTTGTAGAGTTTGTCCGATTCGTTCAGAATATAAGCTTTCTTTGCAGTACTCCTTAAAAACTCACGTTCGTATTTACTTGATATTTGCGACAGAAATGCTTCCCAAAATTGTCCTTCACCTTGCGTAAATACCGTTCCATGTTCGACGGCAATAACCCCCATATTTTCATTATTTCCGGTTAACGGATAAAATGTATAATCGGTGGATGGTAATGTATCGGTGTGTCTTCCAGCTTTGACCGAATGTTTGAATACCCAGTCTGCGATGCTTAATTCGTTTTCGGAAAGTTTAATTCTATTTTCACTATTCAATTGATTGTCAATCTTACCAGAATCATTTTTAAGAATGATTGCACAATCTAACCTGAAATATTTTTGAATGTACCTGATCGCAATATTCGTAACATCATCGATCCCAGGGGCCATCGTTAAATCGCGTGTAAGTTGGTACAGCGCGTGCGTACGTTCTTCACGTATTCTGATTTTTTTCTCCTGATGACGCACCCTTGATGTTAAGATACCATTTAGCAAAGCAATGATAAAAAACATAATAAACATAAGAATATCTTCAGGTTTTTCGATATGTATGGTAAATTGAGGCGGGATGAAAAAATAATCCCAGATAAGTGCGCTCAAGGTCGCAGCCAGTAAAATTGGCCCAATGCCATAAAAAAGTGCAAGAACAGATAACAAAATCAGCAGACCAAAAGACACAACCTGGTACCCCGCGTAATCTTTTATAAGATAGAATCCAATCGAAGACAGCGTGACAAAAAGAAAAACCAGAAGATACTGCCTAATATTTGAAGTGAATGAAGGAATTGAAACTTTTTCCTTGTATTTATCTTTTGCCTCACTATCGGAACCAAGAATGTAAACGTCGATATTCCCGCTATACCTGATAAGCCGGTTTACAAAATTCCCGAGCCGAAGCATTGATAAAATATTGATAACGCGTGGCTTGCCAACTATAATATGTGTTACATTCTCTTTTTGGGCAAAATCGACAATTGCTTTTACAACATCGTAGTTGGCTATGATCCTAAATTTGATCCCAAGCTGACCTGCCAGATTAATATTCTTATCCAATTGCTCACGCTCTTTAGAGGTCAGGTCGTGCTTATTTTCAACATAGATCGCCTGTATGGAGGCACCCATTGAATAAGCAAGGTTCTTTGCCCAGCGAAGCAATTTTGTTGATTGTTCTGTAAAACCGATTGCCACTAAAAGGTGTAACCCCGATTTCCACGGACCTTTGATTCGCTTGAGTTGCATATACTCGTGTAATTGCTTATCAACGCGATCTGCAACAATCCGCAAAGCCATTTCACGCAATGCTGTAATATTTCCTTTGCGAAAGAAATTCTCAATCGCCTGCCTCGAGCGTTCAGGTGTATAAACCTTTCCCTCGGATAATCTTTGCAGTAATTCATCCGGTGTAAGGTCGACCAGTTCAACTTCATCGGCATTCTCAAAAACTTCGTCGGGCAATGTTTCCCTGACAATAATACCAGTAATCTGAGCAACAGTATCCGAACGGCTTTCAAGATGCTGCACATTTAGTGACGTATAAACATTGATGCCATTTTCGAGAATTTCCAGAACATCCTGATATCTTTTTGAATGACGGTTGCCGGGCGCATTGGTATGTGCCAATTCATCCACAAGAACAATCTGTGGCTTACGGACAATGATCGCATCCAGATCCATTTCCTGAACTGGCCTGGATTTGTAATCGTAGTTTTTGCGCGGAATCAATTCAAAACCCTCAACTAATTCAGCTGTTTCTTTTCGGTTGTGCGTTTCGACATACCCAATGATAATCTCACTCCCTTTCAGCTTCTCAGCCTGAGCAGTTTGTAACATGGTGTAAGTCTTGCCTACGCCGGCGCACATTCCAAAAAATATTTTCAGTTTGCCCCTTTTGCTTTTTTCCTCCTCGTTAACAAGTGAAGCTAAAAGTTCATCGGGATCAGGGCGGTTGTCATTGAAAGTGTTCATAATTATATATTTACCCCATAGTCACATAGAAATACATAGTTTTTTGAATAAAGTTACCAAATAGGCACATAGAAACACATAGCTTTTTTTCAATTAAATTTTTCGTACGTTTTTCTTTACTATGTGACTATGTGGTTTAATCATTTTTTTATATGTTTACTTTAATGGAAGTCTTGCATAGTACTCATTCACAAATGTTTTTTTGCCCTTCGTGAAACAGATTCTTGCAATTGAAATTAAATAGAATTCATGAATAAGGCATTTCTCATAAATACTTTCAAGTAAACCTAGCCCAAGTACTTTATGGACTTCGATGGCACAACCTATGATTTTGTAAGTCAACTGGTCAATGTAGGTTTGAGTTATCATGATATATATTTTTACTTGATTTCATCCAGCTTCAAATTTAGCAATAATACATTAATCCTTTCCTCTCCCAGCAATCCATATTGACGATTCTCTGTTACTATTTGAACTAAGTCTAATAATTGTTTTTTCTGAGAATGATCGAAATTTCTGGCTTTCGCGACCCTCTCAACCTGCATTAAAGCTGCTTTCGGAGAAATATGCGGGTCGAGGCCGCTTGCCGATGCAAAAAGCATTTCGGATGGAATTTCGGTCAGGCTGTCTAACTGATTGAAAATGATGAACTGCTGTTTCCGTTCATTAACCTGTTTTTTCAGCTTAGTATTGGTCAGCCCATAGTTTGAACCACCCGAAGGCAATGGGTTGTACGAACCTGCTGATGGTCGGGAAGAAAAGTAAATTATGCTATCGAATTGCTGACCAATTAATTCACTCCCTATTATTTTGTGATCCTTTACAATTAGACTCCCGTTTGCTTTAGAAGGAAATGCAAGTTGTGCAATTCCAGTAACAAAAAGAGGATATACGATCCCTGTTAAAACGGTGAGAAACGCGAAAATTTTTATGGCTGTAAAGATTGTTTTCATTGAAGTATCGTTTTTGTAATCATTTCGTATTTAAACATTTCATTAAGACTTTGAATGGTGAAATCTTTAAAAGTTTATTAGAATATCTATCAACTTAATTCCTACAAATGGCGCGATTATACCACCTAAACCAAAGATTAACAGGTTACGGGTTAATGCAGTATTCGCAGAAACAGGTCGGTAACGGACTCCTTTTAAAGCCAAAGGAATAAGTAGTACAATGATAATTGCGTTGAAAATGACCGCGCTTAGTATCGCACTTTGAGGAGATCCAAGGTTCATAACGTTTAATGCAGACAGAGGCCCAATACCACTTTTGCCAGAATAAAGCGAAATTGCGATGGCCGGAATAATGGCAAAATACTTAGCTACATCGTTGGCAATGCTAAAGGTAGTGAGTGCACCCCGAGTCATCAGCAACTGTTTGCCGACTTCGACGACTTCAATCAGTTTAGTTGGATTACTGTCGAGGTCGACCATATTACCGGCTTCACGTGCAGCCTGAGTACCAGTGTTCATGGCGATACCGATATCGGCTTGTGCCAGTGCCGGAGCATCGTTTGTTCCATCGCCAATCATGCCCACCAAATGTCCGTTTGCCTGTTCTTCGCGGATACGGCGCAATTTATCTTCGGGAGTGGCTTCAGCCATAAAGTCGTCCACGCCGGCTTCAGCAGCAATAGCCGCGGCAGTCAGGGAATTGTCACCTGTAATCATCACAGTGCGGATTCCCATTTTTCGAAGTTCTGCAAACCGTTGTTTAATACCACCTTTAACGATATCTTTCAGGTGAATAATTCCAAGTACCCTGTTATCTTCTGCCACAACCAACGGAGTAGCACCTTGCCGGGCACATTCTGAAACGATATCCTGTATTTTTTGAGTATAAAAGCCATTGTTGTTTTGCACAAAAGTGCGAATCGCTTCTGAGGAACCCTTGCGTATCCTGTGAATTTTACCATCGTCGGTTTTAAAATCGACACCACTCATCCGCGATTGTGCTGTAAACGGTATAAAAGTTGCATTAAGCTGATGAACTTCACGACCACGAATATTGAATTGTTCCTTGGCAAGAACAACAATCGAACGACCTTCAGGCGTTTCATCCGATAAAGATGAAAGCTGTGCCGCATCGGCAAGTTCCTCAACAGTCACCCCTTCAGCCTGGATAAAATTGGTAGCCATCCGGTTCCCCAGCGTTATTGTCCCGGTTTTATCGAGCAAAAGAACATCAACATCTCCGGCTGCTTCGATTGCACGGCCGCTTGTGGCAATCACATTACGCTGCAAAAGCCTGTCCATCCCGCTGATGCCGATAGCACTCAGCAAACCGCCGATTGTCGTTGGTATTAAACAAACCAGTAGAGCTATTAATACTGGTAATGTTAAATTCATAGATTCAGGTAAACCTGATGCAGAAAGACTGTAACTAAAGAATGCCGGGAGAGTTGCAACAGCCAAAAGAAAAATGATTGTCAAACCTGATATTAAAATTGACAGCGCAATTTCATTGGGCGTTTTCTGGCGTTTTGCCCCTTCAACCAAGGCAATCATCCTGTCTATAAAAGTATTGCCAGGTTCAGACGTTATACGGATTAATATCCGGTCGCTGAGAACCTTCGTTCCACCCGTAACTGCCGACCGGTCGCCACCGCTTTCTCGTATCACCGGGGCTGATTCGCCAGTGATGGCTGATTCGTCAACACTCGCAATCCCCTCAATCACTTCCCCATCCGAAGGGATTACCTCTCCGGCTTCACACACAACGATGTCGCCTTTTTTAAGTTCTGTAGCATTTACAGGAACCTCCTGTTTGCCAACCATCTTTCGGGCGATAGTTTGAGTGCGGTTTTTTCGCAAACTGTCAGCCTGGGCTTTCCCCCTCCCTTCGGCGATGGCTTCGGAGAAATTGGCAAACAAGACCGTGAACCACAGCCAAATTGCAATATTGAGGTTGAATGATGAAAAGCTACCCTGAAAAATATCGGCAAAAACAACGATTGTTGTAAGAAAAGAGCCGATGGCCACAATAAAGATGACGGGGTTTTTAATTAACAAGGCAGGATTTAATTTAATGAAACTGTCTTTTGCCGCCTGTAAGGCCAACTTACGGTTAAACAGGCTTATATTTTGTTTCGTACTCATTTTAGAAAGAATTAAAAGGTAATACCGTTATTCATTAACAAATGTTCGACAATTGGTCCAAGTGATAAAGCAGGGAAATGTGTTAATCCACCAACAATCAGTATTACAGCAATTAACAACCCGATAAACAAACCGTTGTCAGTATGAAAAGTACCTGCCGATGGTGGTGTAATCTTCTTCTTTGCAAGGCTTCCGGCAATAGCCATAACAGGAATTATAATACCAAAACGTCCGATAAGCATTCCTAACCCAATTGTAAGATTGTAAAAAACTGTATTTGCATTTAAACCTGCGAAAGCGCTTCCGTTATTACCTGCTGCAGAAGCATAAGCATAAAGAATTTCGGAAAGACCATGAGGTCCTGCATTGTTAAGGCTTGAAAGACCTTGGCTGCTCACCGAAGCCCAAGCAGCGAAAAGGAGTATAACAATATTAGGGGCAAGAACAGCAATAATGGCCATTTGCACCTCAAACTTCTGAATTTTTTTACCCAGATATTCTGGTGTGCGGCCTACCATTAATCCGGCAATAAAAACTGTGAGGATAATGAAAATGACCATTCCATATAAGCCAGCTCCTACTCCACCGAAAATAATCTCACCCAGCATCATATTTATCATGGCTACCATGCCCGATATGGGTGATAGACTGTCGTGCATGGCATTAACTGCGCCACATGAAGCATCGGTGGTAACCACAGAAAACAGCACACTATTGGTAATGCCGAAGCGGGTTTCTTTCCCCTCTAAGCTTCCGGCTAAATTGAGTATTTCATTGTGCCCATATTCAGCATAGAGTGAGAGCCCAAGCCCTAAAACGAACAGTATGAACATTGCGGTAAATATTGCCCAACCCTGGCGACTGGATTTTACAAATCGACCATAGGTAAAGGTCAATCCGGCCGGAATGAGAAATATGGCAAGCATTTGTAGAAAATTACTAAACGGCGTTGGGTTTTCGAATGGATGTGAACTATTCGAATTGAAAAAACCACCACCGTTCGTTCCCAAATGTTTAATAGCAATCTGCGATGCAGCAGGTCCCATCGGAATGATCTGTTGTGCGCCCTGTAATGTCTGCACAGTATCATAGGTTTTGAAATTCTGCACAACACCCTGTCCAACCAGTATAACAGCAAACAAAATTGAAAGTGGCAAAAGGATGTATAATGTTGAACGGGTAAGGTCTATCCAGAAATTGCCAAGTTGATCGGTAGTTTTCCGGGCGAGACCCCTTACAAGCGCCAATAAAACTGCTATTCCTGTAGCAGCGCTTACAAAGTTCTGCACGGTTAGCCCAATCATTTGGACGAAATAACTAAGGGTAGTTTCACCCGCATAGCCCTGCCAGTTAGTATTTGTCATAAAACTAACCGAAGTATTAAATGCCGAATGCCATGAAACATTCGGAAGGTTTGCAGGGTTCAACAGTAATTGCGCCTCAAAAAGCTGAATCAGAAATACAAAAATAAATCCAACCAAATTAAACATCAATAAACTGAAAGTGTAGGATTTCCAGTTTGTTTCCTCATCGGGGTTTATTCCGGAAGATTTATAGGCCAGTTTTTCGAGCCAACCAAAAACAGGGCGAAGGAAATGTTTACTCCCGGTAAACACTTTAAACATAAAGTTGCCCATTATAGGGGTGAGCCCGATTAACAAGGCAAAGAACAATAGAACCTGAATAGTGTCCTGGGTTGTCATAATTTAAAAATTTTCAGGTTTAATAAGCGAATAGAGAAGGTAGCAGAGGATAAGCAAGGCAATGACAGCACCGATCACGTAACCTGTTGGGGTATTAGTTTCAGGGCTAACCAATAAAATTGTTGCATTCATAGTATATGATTTTAAGACGATACAAATATGCAGCCGATTCTATATGGGTTTTGTAAGGATGATCCATCGGAGTATAAAGATTTTATAAAGAGAAATCCCTTATTCATTTTCCTTCTAAAAAGAAAACAAATAAGGGATTCAGAAATATGATTAAGTAAGACGACTAATTATATGTCAAAGCATCCTGTGTGAAAAGCACTGAATAAAAAATTGTTAATTGTTCATTGTTCATTGTTAATCATGATCGTTCGAATAGCGTATTCAGTAATCCGCCACTCCCCTCTTTACGACTGTTAGGTCCAAAGGAACTAAGCTGTGCAATTAATTTTCGTATTGGCATCGATTGTAACCAAACTCGTCCGGTTCCGCGTAAGGTTGCCAGGAACAATCCTTCGCCGCCAAATACCATCGAACGTAAATTACCCGCCTGCTGGATATCGAAGTCAATTGACTGCTCGAAAGCGACCACGCAACCGGTATCAACTCTTAAAGTTTCGTTGTTCAACCTGCGCTCGATGACCGTTCCACCAGCATGAATAAAAGCTTTGCCATCACCAGTAAGCTGCTGAAGAATAAAGCCTTCGCCTCCAAAAAATCCGGCACCTAGTTTCTTATTAAACCGCATCGTTATTTTTGTCCCCAAAGCGGCACACAAGAAGGCATCTTTCTGAACAATGATGGTTCCACCCATCTGACGTAAGTCAACAGGAATAATCGTTCCGGGATAGGGCGCTGAAAAAGCAACATGTTTTTTGCCATATCCCTGATTGGTAAAATGTGTAATAAACAGCGATTCTCCGGTGATTACCCGCGAACCTGCCGATAATAGTTTGTCAAAAAAACTGGCTCCCGGATTGGTTCCATCCCCCATTTTCGATTCGAAAGCAATACCGTCTTCCATATAAAGCATTGCTCCCGCTTCTGCAATAACGGTTTCCTTCGGATCAAGTTCAATTTCAACCAGCTGGACATCATGCCCAATGATTTTGTAATCAATTTCGTGTGATTCCATAATTTGAGTTTTTATTTTCCTTTAGCAATTAAGAATTCTCAAGCGCCTGAAACGATGCATTCATCTATTTGTATAGCGACACAGCAAATCATTACAAATAAGCGGTTAACAAACTACTATTTTTCTTCCAAATATGCTTTTGTTGTTTTAACTGAAGCGTAAAACCCAGTGAATGCAGCCAAAAAGCTTTTTTGAACTTCGGCGGCTTTTACTGTCTCGCCATTGATCCCAAGGTCCCTGGTAGCACATGCGTCGGCGATTACTGTACAGTTAAATCCAAAATCTTTTGCTGCCCTGACTGTTGCATCCACACACATATGTGTCATCATCCCACAAATAACCAGATCGGTAATTTCTTTACTTTTCAGGTATTCCAACAACTCTGTCTCCCTGAAACTATTAGGATAGTGTTTGATGATGACTTTTTCGTTCGCTTTCGGTTTTACATTTTCATGAATTTCTTGACCTTTGGTAAGGGGCAGGAAAAAGGTTGAATTTGGTCGTTCAGCAAGATGCTGAATATGAATAACCGGTAAATTATCTGATCTGAATTTTTCAAGGATTTGCCTGGCATTTAGGCTTGCGGCCTCAGCACCGACAAGAGGCATCCTCCCCTTTTCGAAATAGTCGTTTTGGATATCAATGATTATAAGCGCTTTATTCATAACTTTCATTTCAGGTTTTTGTTGACTGAAGCCCAAAGTTACAGAAAGCGAAAATAAAACCAAGAGGAGAGAAAGATATTTCTTCATCGTATTTTTAAATTTAAAATTTCAGGATTACAAACTCAGATTTTATTTTTTTTGAGTTCCAAAATAACCTTCTTTAATCGCCTGATTTCAAAACCGCTAATTAGAAATTGAGCAAGAAATCCATACGTCAATAAGTTGCTGCCATAAGGGTAGTGCTGAAGCTTAAAAAACGCCCCAATCAGAATCATCATAGCCGAAAGTATTAGGAGAATGTTCATTAGCTTGTCAACGGTCGTTGTTTCCATAGATTTTATTTTATATGATCAAGAAAGCTTATTAATTAATTTTCAAATAGTTAAAAATACAAATTTATTTTTTTTTGAATTTCCATTCTTTGCCACAATCAAAGCATTTGAAAGCCGATTTAAACCTGGGACTACTTGTTCCCATCATTAAAAACAGGTTTAAAATTGCGAATAAAATTGCTGCTATCGCGCCAACCTGTCTATCCTTTACAATATTTGCTGATTTGCAAAACGGACAGATTTTTTGATCGGTGGTTTTGTCGAATAAAACGGTTTCAATCTTACTTTCAGGTTCGCTGTCCGCTTCAATCAGATATCCCCCTTCCTTTAACAATTGAATTCCCTGTTCATAGTCCGATTCCCTGACTAATAACTTTACTCCACCAATAGCACTTGGCAGATAGCTAATAACCTGAGTGGTGAGTTCATCTTTTAATAGGATCTCAATTCCATTTGACTCAAGATACCCCTTTGCAAGATGAGCTTCGAGCGGATAGGGAAAGGAAATTATTGTTGGCCAGTTTTCCATAATCAGTCTTAAAAAATTTAGATATTATTTGAGTGCTAATTTTTAGTTTTAAAACCTTATTCCATTTTTATAAATTGTTCATTATAAAGTCCAACAAGAAGACTATTTCCCTTATTATCAACTTTTACACCTCCATATTTGGCCTTTTCGTATTTACCCGATTGCCCCTCCTCGAAAAAGTAGGATTCGGCCCCAATGTTAATATCCCATTTGCCTGCAGTGTATTCTATTAAAAATTCGGCTGGCATTTTGGGCGATATTCCCTTTTGTAACCTGACGATATGTGCTATTCCGATTGAATCAAGTTTAACAACACAATATCCGCGTTTAGAGATGCTGTCGGCTTTAATATTCGTTG
>JBBSDG010000106.1:0-11519 GCA_038249635.1 Bacteroidales bacterium
AGCATTTCGCCCGACAAATAACTGCGTACCAGCGAAAGTTCACTTTCCTGCACCTGATCGCTACACAAGCGGCTGAGTTCGAAGTTTATTTCGTGAAGGGCTTCTTTGGTAACCTCAGCGCCTACTTCGCCCGAAATTACGAAATATCCGCCATCGTGCAAGGGTACTACTGATGAGCCAATGCCGTAAGTGTAGCCTTTGTCTTCCCTGAGGTTTGTCATAAGCCGTGAGCCAAAATATCCGCCAAGTATGGCGTTAAGTACTTTCATGCCGGCAAAATCGGGATGGCTGCGGCTGAACATTAATCCGCCAATACGGATTGCCGATTGCATGGCACCTTCCTTCACAATAAAATGATTTTTTTCGCCCGACCCTGATGGTAAATAGTGCTGACGTTTGTCAGGGGTGCCGCTCCAGTCGTTTCCACCAAAAATTGCTTCAAGGTCATTCCTCAAACCTGATTTGATGCGACCGGCAACAACAATGGTGCAATTATCGGAATGATACCGGGATTTGTGAAAATCTGTAAGATCCGCACTGCTTACTTTCGCAATATCATGAGGCTCAATATACATTCCATAAGGATGGTTATTGCCGAAAATGATAGAATTGAAATGAGTACGAGCCAGGAAATTCACTTTCTGACGGTTTACTTCCAGCATCTGCAATTGTTTTCGGGCCAGCACAGTATATTCATCAGCCGGGAAAACCGGGTTTTTTACTATTTCGCCCAGTAAAGGAAGCGTGTTATCCAGATGTTTGTTAAGCGAATATAAGGTTACATAAGCGTTGTCGCGTTCGGTTGTGTTTTCAAAATGGGCACCATAAAAGTCGAGCGATTCCGAGAGTTTCTGAGCCGAATAATTCCGTGTGCCTTCGCGAAGCATAAGATTGGTAGCCATAGCCGTGAAAGGTTTTTTCTGAAACCAGCTTCCGGCGGCAAACATAAGTTCGATGGAAATAACATCCTGAGTACCTGTATTGAACTGGTAAACTTTTATGCCGTTGCTTAGCAGGTATATTTCGGGCTGCGGGAAATTAATATGTCCCGGAGGCTGAATGGCAGGCTGGAGTTTGCGGTTGAGTGCTGTGGTCATTTGGTTTTTCGTAAGGATTTGTTTTTTAGAGCAGTTCGCAGTGAGAAATGAGTTGGAGTAGTTTGTGACTTGCGGTGTGCAGTGAGCAGTGAGTTGTGAGAGTAGTGATTTGGGTTTGAAATTGGAGGTTTGAGACTTGGAATTTTACTTCCTTATTGAAGAACTTCTTCCTGTTTTTTCGCAAAATAATAAAGTGTTGAACAGTTTTCGGGTCTGAAAATTTTATTGGCTTCGGCATTAACTTCTGCTGTTGTAACCGAAGCATACCTGTTAACAATATCGTTGGCCAGTGCGGCATCGCCTAATAATTCGTAATAGGCGAGGTTCATTGCTTTGTCGAGTACCCGCATCTCACTGAATTCCATCATGGCCTCAATTCTGTTTTTTACTTTCTGTAATTCTGTTTCTTCAATCAACTCGCGGCAAATTTTATCAATCTCAAGTTGCAATGCGCTTTCGGCATCAGCCATTGTAATGCCTTTCACCAATTTGCCGGTAATAACAAACAGACCGGCCTCAATATCTCCCGAAATAAAGGCGTTAATATCACTGAAAAGGCGGAGATTTTTAACCAGTTGCTGGTTTAATCGTCCTGATTGCCCCGCTGAGAGAATGTCGGAAATAAGGTCGGTTGCGAAAAATCCGGGATCAGTCCGGCTGCACATATGCCAGGCTTTATAAACAGAGTCATAAGGAACATCACGTTCAACCGAAAGTGTTCGGGCTTCAGTCTGTTCAGGTTCAACCGGGAGATTCCGCAGGTTCACGGGTCCTTTTTTAATAGGTCCAAACCATTTACCGGCCATTGTTCTGATGTTTTCAGTTTCAACATTGCCGGCAATTACCATAATAGCATTGCAGGGATTATAAAATCGCTCGTAAAATTCTCGCACTTCGTCCATACCTGCCTCTTCAATATGCGATGGTGCTACTCCTATTGTTGCCCACTGGTAAGGATGCACTTTGTATGCCAGCGGCCGAAGCAGCAGCCACGCATCGCCGTAAGGTTGGTTAAGATAATTTTGCCTGAATTCCTCGACCACCACATTACGCTGAACATCAAAGCTTTTGGCAGAAAATGCCAGATTCAGCATCCGGTCCGATTCGAGCCAGAAAGCTGTTTCGAGGTTATGACCAGGAACGGTGAGGTAATAATTTGTAAAATCATTGTTGGTAAAGGCATTGTTTTCGCCGCCAACCCTTTCGAGAGGCTCATCGTAACGGGGAATATTTACCGAGCCGCCGAACATAAGATGCTCGAATAAATGTGCAAAACCTGTGCGGTGAGGATGCTCATCGCGCGAACCTACATTATACAATATATTCATTGCAACTATAGGCGTACTGGCATCGTGGTGAACAATCACCCGTAAACCATTATCAAGCGTAAAACGGTCAAATTCAGTCATTAATTTTGTTTTGAGTAAATCGGCAATCAGGGGAAACGGGATGTAAATCCGTGAAACATTACTTTACTCCCTGGTATAGTACGAGTAAAGCCCGGTTGTTACTGCGTGTCGCAAAGGTAATTTAAAATCGCGGATGATTTTTCTTTTGATAGGTGTTCAAGCTGACGGATCACTGATTTTAAATGCTAGCAATTAATGAAGCATCTGATACGAATCAGGACTAAAAGTTTTAGGAATATGTGTGATATGCATTAGGGTAATTGTATTGTATTTCAGAATGTTACTGTCGGAAGGAATGCAATTTCTGACTTATTATTTTATGGCAATAGCAATTTAAATATCCGATTACACAATAAAAAGGCACTTTCGTAAGTATTTTATGAAGTAGAACTATATTTGCCAATCATGAAAAAACATAAAACGGCTTTTTTGCGTGGCTTGCTACTCAGTGTGGTTTTTATCACTTCGATGCATGTTTTTGCGCAGGAAACCGAAATTAAGACCGATAGTATTTATGCAGCACGGCTTATGCAGGATAACCTTGAACTGTACGGACAGATTGACAGTCTCAACCGGGTGATTAAAAGCTTTAGCGTCAGAAACATAACACAGGATAAGCAGGTTGATTCTCTGAAAAAAGTCGTTGCGCAGCTTCAAGCTGACATGGTTATGTCGGATAGTAAAGCCGATACACTGGAAGTACAGAAGCTTAGGGTAAAACAGGAGTTACTCAGTATAAAGCAGCAAATGCTTGTAATAAGTACCTCGCTGGAACAAAAACTGCAATTACTCCGCGATCAGGAATTCCAGGTAACGGATTGCCAGATCAAACTGCGTGAAGCTCAATCATTGGCTTCGCTTAATCAGGCAAAGCTCGAAGGAAGGATAGATGTAAATTCAACCAAGGTGGAGGCTAAAGATCATGAAATTGCTTATTTGCATGAATCTTTAAAAGAAAAGGACCGGATTATCGGCGAAAAAACAGCAGAACTAGCAGCGTATTACCGCGATAAAAGCACTTCGTTAAGGATTGTTGACTCGCTTTCCCGAACACTGAATGCCCGGGAGCTGGAATTTGTAAAAGTTAGTGAGCGGCTGAAAATTATTGAATCACAGTACAATGAGATGGTAGCACAAAAGACTGCTGCCCAGAACAAGAAGAAAAAAGTTCGGTTTGTACAGGGTGTGGCTTTAAAAAACTATCGTACACCTGATTTCCAGCTAGCTCCGCAGAGTTCAGCTACTACGGCTACCTATGTAATTTCGAATAAAAACGCCGGGAAACTCGAATTTGATTATATAACCGGAGTCAGCCTTTCACTTTATGATCTGAGCCAACCAGATGGCCAATATACCTACGATGCAGGTTTATTTTTCGGATTTGGTGGCAAAAATCTTTTCAAAAATTTCTATATATCGCCCAGTTTCAAGGCTTTCGATTTTTTTCATTTTATGTTGGGTCTTAACATTGCCGAATATGAACAACTGAAAGCGGGATTCAATGAGGGTGATGTTTTGCCACCGGGGATGACAATTCCCTTGGTTAAGGAATGGAAGGCGAATCTTTATTTCGGCATGACAATAGATTTTGAGTTGCTGGGAAATATTACGAAGAAAATGTAGTTGGAGGGATTTTGGGTTAGGGAATTGAGTTTCAAGTTTCAGTGTTTCAAGTTTCAGAGTTTCATTGGCGTTACCACTGAGCTGCCCTTCAAACTCTTCAAACATTTCAAACAACGGAATAATTGATAACCATTTTCCATTAACCATTTCCAATTAACTATTTTCCCTTAACTATTTTCTCATATCCTAATAAAAAGGCGCTATCTTTGCACCCCTTTAGGAACAATCAGGGGCTGACCGGTTTTGACAGCAAGGACAGTGGGATTGTAAGCATGCCGGGACTTTGTGTGAATGGCCCGTTAAAACCAAATGCTCGCGCCAAATAAATGGCAACAATTACGATTACGCATTAGCCGCTTAATCACAGTATTAACCTGCTAATTGTCCTCCGGGAAGCCTCGCCATCCGGCGTCCCGATCCAGGGCATCGAAAAGGGAAGGATAAGGTTGCCGGAGTCCTGACGGCAGCTCGAAAACCAAAGGGAATAAGGTAAGGATTGGGTGGCTTTTTGCCGGCTCTTACCCTACAATTAACTGAAAGCTAAGCATGTAGAAAGCGGTTTTGCTGCTTGTTTGGACCCGGGTTCGACTCCCGGCAGCTCCACAGGTATTCATCACAAAAGGAATAAGGCGTTGTATATTAATAGTATACAGCGCTTTGCTTTTTTAGTGCCATAGCAATCTGGGTGCAAAATATACAATTTACTATTATTGATTCAACTCAATCGTTACATGATCCCACAATTGTTTTTTTACCTATTTACCACGGAAAAATATATTGTCAAGCTTGAAAAATAGCTTCGTTCACTAATTAGGGTCTGCTGAGAAAAAGCAAAATAGCAGTTTATATATGCTTTGTCTGCTTTTCACACAATAACCAATGCAAGCCTAACTTGCCATTAAATTCAAAATCCAGTCACATTACCGAATTGATTTTCCCCGTCAGGGGATAAATATCAATAAAAAATTACAACCATAATCCAGATTCCCCGTCAGGGGATCAACATAATACAATGAATATTAATGTCCTACGGACAATCCCTTGTTGCATTATCATTTAGCTATTGGTATTGATTCCCTAAGGGAAAACCCAAGGACATTCGATTTTTATTTTTCAGCAAGCCCTAATTATTTCCACTATTTTTCGAAATAGAGTTGATATTGTTTTTCAATTTCCCGGATTTCTACATCAGTCAAATCCTTGAATTCTTTTTCCCTTGCTCTTTTGGATATTGTGCTGTTGTTTTGTTCCAGGAAACGGATGAGCAAGGCTACGGTTTTATCTGGCATCTGGAAAGTATCATCCAGCCATGATTTCAATGCATCATATTTTTGCAGGTAATCGACTTCTTCCGGAATAATTTTATTGATTGTATTATCAACACAATCAAAAAGGAATTCAGCCTGTGGAGTGGCATCGAAATAGCGATAATAGTCTAAGGTTTCATTTAAAACTTCAATATTATTGTTTCGTGTATTCCTCCATTCAATGAACTCAAGTATGGGATGCGAATAGTTTTCAAGCACATGACGGTAATCGGTTATCCGCTCCAGAATGGCTGCTGATACAGGAAAGATAATTCCCTGTGGTGTGTAATTCATTTTTGCTAACAAGTGATGGATCAGGTACCGGTGTATTCTTCCGTTACCATCTACAAGAGGATGCATGAACACAAACCCAAATGCAATTTCGGCAGCTGTGAGTACAGGATGAAATTGAACATTTTCAAGTAGGGAAGCTGTTTGAAGCAGACCTGCCGACAATGTTTCCAGGTCCTGCCAACGGGCTGAAATATGTTCGGGAATAGGTTCGCCAGTGCTGCGATCGTGTTCACCCACAAAGCCTCCTTCTGTTCGGAAACCCATTGTTACAAAACGACTGTTTTCGATAACAACCTGCTGTAGGCGCAGTAATTCTTCGTTCGAAAGGGGCTTGCTACCCGCTTGTCCGATGGCTTTTCCCCAGCGGATTGCGCGGTTTTGTGTCGGGGTTTCGCCCTCAATTGTAAAGGATGCTTTGGAATCTTTCAGTAACAGAAATGCCGAAGTGCGTAGCAAAATATCTTTGTGTACTCCTTTGATTACAGCATTGGTTTTTTCGGAAAGGTTCTCCTGAATGTAGCTTTCCAGTTTGGCTGTTTTATGTATCAGCGGACAAAAATTTATTGTTCCCGGCAAATTGTTGCGGATGCGGTGACGAGGTGAGTTTATGGCATTGCCGCTTGCGTATTGTAGCGTTTCGTCAATAACCGGAATGAAATTTTTAAAGGTCAGGTCCGATATAGGTAATTTTTCCTGCATTAGCCATTCGTACAAAAACCATATTTTTCGTGTATATTGACCAGTAGGTTCGGTTTTAATGATGGCTGTAATTTCTTCCGGACCTGCTTTTTCGAATAATTTCTTAAATAATAACAGGTTGACTCCTTCGTATTTTAATGCAAAAGTTAAATGTGCCAACAACGTTTCATCCGGTTGATATTTTGGGCCGAAAACCATCCACCCTTCCGTGACATATTTCCTGTTCCGGGCACTGATAATGCATAATCTGGAAGGGAGGGGAACCTTTAGCTCATAGCAATTGATAACAGCACTGTAACCTGCGAGCAAACCCGTTTCAGGTGCTGTTATTCCGTGAAAAATGAGTATTTCCTGTGAAAAATGGGTATTTATCATAGTATTTCATAAAAAATGGGTATTGCAAAGTTAGGTAAAACAGGTATAGATTAAGAAAAACAGGTATTTTATTTAGCTATTTATGAAAAGTAGGTTTTGCAATGTTTGTTCATCAATCAGGACAAATCCATTTTTCAATCAAAAAATGCTGGATTTCCTTATTTTTTTAAGACTCAATATCAGTTAAATATCAGACAAAAATAAGTAAATCAGGCAAAACGTGGCTACATATTATTTTGATGTGCTGGAAATAAATATAGAAGTATAAGGTTTTAAGGAAAAGGGATTGTTTTTGTTATTGTCGGATTAAAAATATTCTTTCTCTTACTTTTTGCTTGAACAAAAAGTAACAAAAATTCAAGGCTTTCGAAAAATATGTTGTATTTCTAAGCCAGAGGTATCTTCTCGCAATACAAGGCATGAAAGATTGTTACAAATCCAGGCATTTGTCGTTGCTGTGTATTGCTACGCACATGCCATTCACACATACCTCCGTCAAGAAATACTAACATATTTTTCTAATGCCGGTCCCTACGAAGATAATCTCCTCTTTTGGCAACATTGCGGAACAACGGTTTGGCTCTTGAGCAGAATATTCAGGTTGTAGGGACCGGCCTAATAGAAATTTTACAATCCCGCTGTAACGGGATTGATGAAGGTAATACGCGCAGGCACGTGCCCCGCCTTGCGGGATAAACTCCGCAAAACACCAGCTTCACGTGCTGTCAGGATGTTGTTCCCAAATTTTCAAGCCTTGTTTTGCGAGCCTTTACCGAGTCATACAGATGTGTAAAATATATATTAAGCCTAGACTTTTTATTCGCCCATTGCTTATTTTTTAAAGGAGCTCATGAGACCACTTCGTTAAGTTGGTTCTTTTGTGGCATGACAAAAGAACAAAATCAATATCCATACAGAAATTTTTATTCAAATAGTAAAACTGCCCAGCACATCAAAATAATATACTGCCCAAAACGTAAATGATTGATGATTAACTTAATATTTACCAAAACCAGCTTCCCGGCAGCAATTAATTTTCATTAAGCCGCAACTCCTCTTCCCAATTGTGCCAGTTCGTAAAAATGCTGAAAAGTAACATCAACTTTTTGTGAAAAAGTTACCCTGTCGTAGCTGTTGTGGGGTAATAAGTCGGCCAGGACAAGTTGAATTTCGCGTTTGACTATTTCCTGTGTGGCTTTTTCTTTCCACCACTCCTGGATCAGGATTTTGTTTTTTGCGTCGAAGAGTTTTGCCAATAAGGTGTGTGCTGCCAGTTTTACGCTTCTTTCCTCTTCTTTTGTGAGTTTTTCTTTCTTTAACAAATCAAATAATTCCTGCTCGGCTTCGGTCATTTCATTTTTGGCTGCCCTTTGCTGCTCTTCACTTAGCGCCCTGGCCTGTTTATTTAATTCATCGTAGGCTTCCTCGATGGATAAGCTGCCGGAATTATAGTCGTCAATTACTTTTTGGAAGTTGACCAGGAATGACCCTCTTGTTTTATTCTGTGCCAACATTTGATTCAACTTGATTTCGAGCAATTCACGAAGATCGGCAAATGCAATGTTTTTATGCTCCTTTTGCGAAAAGTCTGCCCGCAATTTCTCAAAATCCAATTTGCTTAAATCAATTTGTTTTGATTCATCAATGGTATAATTGACCTTTGAACTGGCTGCCAAATCACCTTTTCCCAGGACGCTTGTATCAAGTAATTCGTCAATTTTCTTTTTAACCCTTTCCACAGCTTCATCCTGATCCACATTCCTATCTACAACATCTTTGAGGTACTTAAGAACGTCCCTGTTTTTTTTGATCACCGGAAGGTCGTATACTTCGGGTGTTGCAGAATCATACAAGGATACAATGGTATTAACATACAAGCCTAACTGCTTCTTGTATTCATCCTTAGCCAGGATGATATTAGCATAATCCTGAAATAGTTCGATATTTTTAAAGCCTTTTTCCCCCAGGTTCAGAATTTTATCCACGTCGGCGCCCAACTCTTTGCAATAGACTTTTGCCTCGGCAGTGGCCTGTTCCAATAAAGCCAGTAATTCCTCAAATTCTTTTGCGGGATACTCTTTTTCCCCTTCTCCGGTTTTACTCTTTCCTTTGGAACCTTCGGCATAAATAGCCAGTGCTTTTTTGAGATTGCGGAAAACACCAAAATAATCAATTACAAGGCCATTTTTCTTACCTTCGATTACCCGGTTAGCTCTTGCTATTGCCTGCATGAGCGTGTGGTTCTGCAAGGGTTTATCCAGGTATAAGGTTGAAACTGCAGGTGCATCAAAACCAGTCATCCACATAGCGGTGACGAATACAATCCGGTAGGTGTTGTTTGGATCTTTGAAATAATCTTCAATATTGCGCCCGTCATCATCCGGATTGTAATCCATCAATTCCCGATGTGGCCTGATATTTAAACCAGCTTCACTGAAAACTTTTTCCTCTTCCTTATCACTGCCTTCCTGGCTTATTACAACAGCCATTTTTGTTTCCGTCATAAAAGCTATGGCTTTCTCATACCTGGCCTTTAGTTCCGGATTTTTTTCGACGACAATCTTTTTTCTCAGTTCTTTTATTTCCTTTTTCAGATGATACTGAACTTTGTCGTACATCCTGACAGCAGTGAATTTATCGATGCTGATCACCATGGCTTTCATGGGCCTACGGTTGCCTTCATCGTCTAAAACATCCAGGCGATAAGGAAAATGCTTAACAATGTGTTGTGCAATTTCTTCAAGCCGGTCGTCTCGCCTTACCACATGCAGGAGCGTGGAATATTCTTTATCCAGTTTAAGCTTCTGTTCTTCGGTGAGGTTTTCCTGTTCTAAAATGGCAGCAGCATTTCCGACTAAATCCGGATTTACCTGCTCCACTCTAGGAACGCTTTTTTTGTAATAAAGCGGAACGGTTGCTCCATCTTCAATACTCTGCAGGAAATTGTATTCCGAAAGGTTAGGCCCGAACCAATCTTTCGTGAGTTCGTCGCGGAATAAAGGCGTACCGGTGAATGCAATGTATTGCGCATTGGGTAAGCCGATCCGCATGTTTTCGGCCAACGATTTATATTGTGTGCGGTGGGCTTCATCTACTATGGCAATCCAGTCGTTCCGATCTGTAAGCTGTGGGAAGGTTTTGCCGCTTTCGATGCCAAATTTATGAATGAGCGTGAACACGAACGACCTGTTCGATGCCAGGTATTCTTTTATATTTTCTTTATTTGACGGGCGGAAATAGTTTTCTTTCTGATCCTTGGTTTCAACAATGGTTTCAGTTTCGAGAAAATTCCTGTAAATCTGGCTATCCAGATCCTTGCGATCGGTAATAATAAGAAATGACCAATTGCCAGTTAGTTTCCGGTGTATCTTCCTGGAAAAGAAAATCATTGAGTACGATTTCCCTGATCCCTGTGTGTGCCAGAATACTCCTAACCGGCCTTTGTTATTGTCTTTGTTTTGCAGCGCAAGCACGGCGTTGTTTACTCCCAGGTACTGATGGTTTTTAGCGATGATCTTAACTTTGTTTTTGTGGTAGAGCACAAAATTCTCGAAGTAATCGATCAGTTTATCTTTCCGGCAAAGGCCTTCGCCAAAAATTTTAAGGCTCAGGTGTTCGCCGGTACGTTCACTTTCTTTTTCTATTTCATCTTTTGTAGGCTGATCGTCGTTTATTGCAGCGTCTTCTAATTTTAACCAAGAGAAAAAATGATCCCAGCCTGCGTTAAAACTACCTACCCTTGTTTGGATGCCATTGGAAATGCATACAAACAGGTTGTACCAAAACAACTGAGGGATATCGCGCTGATAATCTTTCAGGTTTTTATCGTATCCGGTTTTAACCTTTTCGGTTGCATTTTTAAGCTCAATCATTACCAACGGCAAGCCGTTTACATACAACAGCAGATCAGGTCGGCGGGTTATGTTTTGGGTTTGCTGATATTCGATACTTAATTGGGATACCAGTAAGAAATCGTTTTCGTTTTCCGGACTGAAGTCGATAATTTTTACATAATCGTTTTCTTCGTGTCCCTGTTTGTTTTTAAAAGTAACCTCAACACCTTTTTTAATCAGTTCGTATGCCTCCTTATTAGCCAAAACCGGTGCCAGGGTGGCCCGGCTTTTGGTTATTTCGCTTATTGCGTAATCAATACAGGATAAGGGTAAATGTTCGTTTAACTTTCGCAAAGAGATTTTCAACCGGTCCTTCAGAACCACTTCTTTGAGGCTTTTACGACCAAGGAGCTGCTTTTCCTTTGCATTGATATGGGTGTAGCCTAATGTGTCAACAAATAAACTGATGTCGGCTATTTCAATATGCGATTCGTTCAGATAGGCCATACTGGAGTAGAAATATAGATTTATAAATGAGGGGCGAGACGATTTACGATTTACGATTTACGAGGTACGATTTGCGATTTACGAGGTACGATTTACGATTTACGAGGTACGATTTACGAGGTACGATTTACGAGGTACGATTTACGTGGTACGATTTGCGATTTACGAATGACGATTTACGAGGTACGATTTGCGAGGTACTAATGACGATTTACGAGGTACGATTTACGATTTGTGACGTTTTGGAAATGGAATTTGAGACTTTGGATTTGAGACTTTGGATTTGAGACTTGGAATTTTGGATTTGGGACTTATTCCACTGTTTGCTTGTTCATTCTGGCTATTTCGATTGAACGGTGGAGTTTATCGGCAAAC
>JBBSDG010000107.1:0-11432 GCA_038249635.1 Bacteroidales bacterium
AGAATCTCCACCGGGGAACGATGGCATTTCTTTAACGTATGTTAATACAGTCTCCGATTCATCTGAAGTTTCCTCTTTTTTCATAGCTGCTCCACCGTGCGTGGCATAGGGTACGGTATTGATCCGGTATTCCTTCGATGCATTGGATTCGTCTTCTCTTGAATCAGACTTTTTCATGTGTCTGTATTCCGAAAATTCAACATCATCAGTCGTACTGCTTTTTACTAATACATCATTCGATGCAGCCCTACCTGCTTCTTCCGTTACAATGGCTAAAACCGGTGGCGATTGAACTCCCTTTCTGCGATTATAACTGATGGTGAGTACCGACTTACTTTCGGATGGCGGAAATGGCAGCGTATCATACTTATCAAATCCCATTGATGATTCCATTTCCAGTTTCTGAGCCAGCTTCATATTTTCAGACTGATTCTGCATCCATAAAATATAAAACCCGCCTATAAAAAGCACTATGGTAGCAGCGGCAGCAAGCCATACAAAAGGCTTGTACGAAAAACTCTTCCCGTTTTCCGCTTCGGCAAGCACCTGTTTATGAAGGCACTGCCTGATACGGTAGTTTAACGCATTGGTTCGTGCCTGAAACAGATTTGGTTTTGTGCCTTCTGATTTTGACTTGTGCGAATGCTCAAATGATTGCTTTACGGTCAATTCACGAGCCGGATAATCCAGTGCTTCAGGAGTTTCGCCAGCCGATGAGTTTTTATTAAGCCACATCCTTAGTCCATCGGCCGCATCAGCACACAATGGACATTCAGCAATATGCTGGTTTGCTTTTGCAACTTCAGCATCCTTTAGCATGCCTGAAACAAACTGAAAAAGCGCATCGCCGGTAAGGCAACCGGAAGGCGTAAACAGCGAAACCAAATGAGTATTGCCATTATTCATAGCGTTCCATCCTTTCTACCATTTGTTTCAGATTGCGTTTGCCGTTTTGTATATGACTTTTCACTTCGTTGTACGAATATCCTGTTATTTGTTCGACCTCGCGGTACGATTTCTCATTCATGTAAAATAATTCAATGCATTGTTTTTGTTCCGGACTCAGAATACCGATCGCCGTTTCGAGGTATCGGATACGGTTTTCTCCATCACCAGTGCTTAAATGATGATCGGGATGCGCTGATTCCATAATTTCAGATTCCAGATTTCTCAGATTTTCATCTTTTACGCGATCTCCCGACTTCCTGTGCCGCAAATGCATCAGGCATTCGTTTTTGGTGATGGTATAAATCCAGCTTTTAAAATTATTTATTTCCGATTTTTTCAGCAACTCAAAAAGCTTTTCAAAAACAAGCATCACAGTGTCTTCGGCATCGGCATCATTTCCCAGGTATTTGTAGCAGACGGTAAAAAGCAAATGGGTGTATCGTTCGTAAAGTACACCGATAATTTCCTTGTTATGCGTGTCGGCGTAGCGGGCAACAAGCTGCTCATCAGGAAGTGAAAGCAGTTCTCTTTTATCGTCTCTTCTGAAAAAACGCAGTGCCACTCGGGGGAAGTTTGTACAAAGATAGCTTTTTTAAGGATTTGAGGGATAGGGGTTGGGTATTAGGACGGGGAAAGGGAGATGGGGAGACAGAGGGATGGAGAGACTGAGGGATGGGAAGATTGAGGGACTGAGGGTTTAAAGCGGAGCGAGATAACCGAAACCAATTGAATCCTTCAAACCACTGAACGTCCATTGAATGACAATCAAATTTGCACACATCTCCTTGGTTGGTATTTATGGAATTCTGATTAACAAAGCATCTAATGGATGAAACTACAATTTACAGACTTATAAATTAACCTTAAAAACTCAGCAAAATGAAAAAGCAGGAACCAATTGCTACTCAAATGGATGAGATCGTGTTTGAGCACAGAAACAAGAATTACGGAGCTTATATTTTACGTAAAATGTACAACAAGCAAATAGTGCGCGCTTTGTTTTTGGCTACTGCCGTTATGGTTGCGGGGTTGGCCTATCCACTGGCTTTAAGCTATAAAGCCATTCACCGTGTAATTCATATAGGTAATGATGGTGGGACCACGGTAATTTTAGAACCTCCCCCATTTTCTGAACCTCCTGTTATACCACCACCGCCTCCGGTGAGCGATATTCAGAAACGTCTGATTTTTATAGCTCCTGTTGTAGTTGCCGACGAAGTGAATTCCGATACCGGATTGCCGAACATGGATTATTTTAATGATCACACTACCAATGTGCCTGTAAATTTAAATCTGGAAACATCCGTTACCACGCAGCAGGATATGATTCCGGTGGCAGTTGAAAAGGAAGAAATCAGAACTTTTGTTGAAGAAATGCCTTTATATTTCGGAGGCGATACCGAGCGAATGAAATTTCTTGCAGGGAATATGGTTTATCCGCAACAAGCTACCGAATCTGGTATTCAAGGTACAGTTTACGTTCAGTTTGTTGTTGATTCCAAAGGGAATATCATCAATGTTCAGGTTTTACGCGGTATTGGTGGCGGCTGTGACGAGGAGGCTGTAAGAGTTGTTAAAATGATGCCATCCTGGCACCCTGGCAGGCAAAACGGACAATCAGTGCCGGTTCTTTTCACCATGCCTGTCGTTTTTAAACTCCAAAGCTAAATTGAAGCAGGCAACTGGTGTAATAAAGGTATATATCAATTTATACCCGGTTAAACGTCTGGTGTCAGACACCCTGCGGAGGTGAAGATACCGGGCGTTTTGGGATTTTATACCGCCGCCAGAATTTCCACGTAGTGAGCAAAGTATAAGTTAATGTCTTGTTTATCCTTGGAAACCCCATCAGGTAATGCAAAAACTTATAACCAATAAAATAGATTAACAGTGCCACCGACCATTTAACGACAAAAGCTATGGATTCAAAAACCAACTTCGCTAATGTCTTTTAAATTAAACTGGTGAAAAGACGTAATATGCGATTTCATACCGCGATCCTGAGCTTTCTGTAAAATCCATTCCGAAACACGTTTTGAGTTTCCGGTTCCGGAATAATAAATCATCAAAAGGTTATTGTAGCTTGTTTCCATAACAATTGTTTGTCAGTGCCTCTACTGCCTGTAGTACCTGGAGTTATGTTAGCTCTTTAATTTTACCCAAAGATAAATAAACTTTAGGCGCTCCAAACTTTAGGTTATTCAGAAACTTCTTATTAAGCCAACTCCCTGCAATATATAACCTTTCTAAATTACCTGCTTCCTGATTTACAGTTGAATAAAAATATAATTTTGCTCCGTGAATCACTTAGGAAGGTGATTGTTTAAACTCTAATGTTCTTTACGAAAATGAATAAAATTACTGAACATCCGATTCTGGAAGTACCTGTAGCCGAAAAGATTAACTTTCAATATGAGGGTACTACCGTTACCGGCGAAAAAGGATTTACCATTGCTGCCGCTTTGCACCAGGCCGGGTTTCCGGTACACAGTCACAGTTTGTCGAACCGCGAGCGCAGTCTGGAGTGTGGAATAGGCAAATGTGGTGCCTGCGAAATGCTTGTTGATGGGCAAATCCGCCGCATCTGCATCACCAAGGTTGATCATGTAAAAGAGGTGAGCGAAATTCCTCACGACTATTCGCCCGAAGCAAGTGAAGTTAACACTCAAAAACCTATTGATGTCTATAAAACTACGGTTGCCATTATTGGTGCCGGTCCGGCCGGATTAGCCTGTCGCGAAGAATTGCTGAAACAGGGCGTTGATAATATTGTTATTGATAACAACGATAAAATCGGCGGGCAGTTTCTGATGCAGACACACCAGTTTTTCTTTTTCGAGAAAGAAAAGAAATTTGGTGGCATGCGCGGATTCGATATCGCAAAAACACTGGCAGGTGAAAACCACGAAGGTATTTTCCTCAACAGTACTGTTTGGGATTTGCTCGAAGGCAAACGAATTGCTGTTAAAAATGTGCTGACCGACGAAATTTATTATGTGGATGCCGAATACCTGGTGGTTGCCACCGGTGCGGTTCCGTTTATGCCAACCTTCGAAAATGATGATTTGCCGGGCGTTTATACCGCCGCTGTTGTTCAGAAAATGATGAATAACGAGCTGACACTGCTAGGTAAAAAAGTATTGACAGTCGGAGCCGGAAATATCGGGTATCTCACATCATACCAATTAATGCAGGCCGGAGCCGAAGTGAAAGCCATTATTGAAGCGCAGGCTTTCGAAGGCGGTTTCCCGGTGCAGGCGAACCGTGTCCGCAGGTTGGGAATTCCTGTCATGACATCCCACATCCTTTTGAAAGCATTGCCAAATGAAGATAATACCGGGATCATAGGAGCTGTAGTTGCCGAATGCAAAAACTTTGAACCAGTTCCCGGTACTGAGCAAATAATCGGGGATATTGATGTAATAAATATCTGCACCGGTTTGGTTGCCGACGACCAGCTCATCATAAAAGGCAACGAAATATTTGGCCGCAATTGCTATGGTGCCGGTGATGCCATCCGCATTGGCGAGGGTACAAGTGCTGTATTGCGTGGCAACCAGGTTGCCTATGAGATACTTCAGGATATGGGCGAAAACGTTAATTATGACACATATCTGAATGTTTCGAAAGAATATATCGATTCGCAGCAGCATCCGCACCGGGTAATTCAGGAACCTTACAAGCCAACCACTGAACGCTTTAACGAAAAGCCATTTGTGCAGATCGACTGTCTGTATGGTTTTGCCTGTAACCCCTGCGAATTTGCCTGTCCGCACGGAGCCATTACCAAAACCTCTACCAGCACCGTTCCCCAGCTTGATTTCGAAAAATGTGTAGGCTGCATGGACTGCGTTTACCAATGCCCCGGCCTTGCCATTTTCGGATATGCACCAAAGAAAGACTGGCTTTTCCTGCCTATCGAATACTTTGCTGACGAAAAACAGGAAGTTTACCTTGTTGATAACCAAGGCAAAAAACTGGGAAATGGCATTATCGAGAAAATTCTGAAAAAACCAAACAAGACAAATATTGCACGTGTAAAATCACTCGATATTCACGGGGAAGCCTTGCTCGAAGTCCGCGGCTTTATCATTAAGGAAAACTTTCCTGAGCCAATCGTAACAACACCCACTGAATATGCAAGCGAACACGAAATGTATGTTTGCCATTGCGACGATGTAACTTTGGGTGAAATAATAACTACTATTGGTGAACGCAAGTTTATATCGGTTGACGAAATTAAGCATACCACACGATTGGGAATGGGTGCCTGCCGCGGAAAGCGTTGCATTCGGAGGCTTAAACAGGTTTTGCGCAATAAGGGGATCAGCGTTGTAGGCGATGCCACTCCGCGTGGTCCGCTCAGCAACCAACTGGCAATGGGCGAATTATTCCCGAAAAAAGTCCGCGAAAATATCATTATCAACAACAGCAAAAGCAAAGCGCGTATTGTCGAAGTTCAGGCTTTGATTGCCGGTGGCGGAATTGGTGGAAGCGCTTTGTTCCGCTATATGTCCGAAGCCGGGTTGAAACCAGCCATGATCAATTACGGGCGTGGCGCTTCGTGGCGTAATATTGCCGGCGGACGTCCTGCATTCAGCCTGCCCGAAATTGCTGATATTGCACGCCATAACCTCGAAATTTTCAAGGACCTGCAAAAAATCCGCGATATCAATTTCCTTTCGACACGTTACATCAACTTTGCTCACGACGATGCAACCTACCAGGCATTAGAAGATTCACGTTCATGGTCGGATGCTTATATGGTTGATGCCAAAGATTATCTGAAAGAAATTTCACCTAATATAAATCCTAACCTTGGCAAGCACTACCAGGCCGCACTTATTACCCGGGATTGCTGGCAGGCAACTCCTGGCCGTGTAATTGATCTTATCCGTAGGATTGGAGTAGAAAAAGGCGGCAGAATTTACGAAGACTGCCAGCTGATTGATGTACGCAAAGAAAACGGTAAATACATTGTATTAACCCGCGATCACGAAAAGAAGTACGTCGAATTCCATACACCGCACTTTGTAAACTCATTAGGCCCTGAGGCAGAGAAATTTTCGAAACAACTTGGTATTGAAACTGGTCTATATCCCGTTAAACACCAGGCATTTATCACCCGCAGATTACCTAATATGGGAATAAACGGGCAACCGCTCGATATGCTTATCGACCGCCGTAAGTACAAGGGGTTTACTGCTGTTTACGGACAGCAACTGGGTGAAACCGGACAGATAATCGGTTGTGCCTCTCCACAGGTTGAACCCATGGAAACCGACAAAAACCTGAAAATTAACTCAAAGGAATTCCTCGAAATCGTATCTGAGGTTTTTATCGACTGGCTGCCACAGCTTTCATCGGTAGGTTTCCAGGCCGTGTGGGCGGGTTATTATGTGGAACCCCGCATGATACTTGATCCTGATCTTGGTCTGTTTGTCGGCTTCCGCGGACAAGGATTTATGCTCGGGCAATACCTGGCTAAGATGTATGTAGATAAACTTTTGAACAAGGAAGTTCCTTCCTATTTCGACAGACTCAAACTGAGCGGCGATGGCTTGTTGGAAAAAGCTTTCAAATAGAATCAAAGCGTGTATAAAATAGAAAGGGACGGCCAATGGTCGTCCCTTTCTATTGTTGTATTATCAGGTACCTAAGCCGTCCTATTTCTCCCTTTCTCACTCTCCGGGTCTCCCTCTCCCATTCTCCATCTCTCCCTCTCTCGCCATCTTTCCTCTGTTCGAAAAGTCTTCTGGCTAAGATTTGCTGAACAATTTCTTAAACAACGATTTATCGTCATCTTTCTTGGCATCATCCGAATAATAGCCGTAACCATATCCATGGCCATAACCGTAGCCGTATCCATAGCCGTAGCCGTATCCATAGCCATAACCATAACCGGCACCTGAGCGGTCAGGTTTCACATCATTAACAAGAACAGTTGTGTTGGGCACATTCCGCTTTTCGAAATCGCTGGCAATGGATTCAAAAACTTTCTTATTTGTTAGGTTCTGGCGTACCAGCAAAATGTTAACATCAGTATAAGGTATCAGCAGGAATGCATCGGTAACGATACCTACCGGCGGAGTGTCGATAATAATATAATCGTACATTTCCTGAAGCTGGGCAAGCATTTTCACGTTCAGCGGCGAGGCAATAAGTTCTGCCGGATTCGGGGGAACCGGCCCTGCTGAAATAATGTCGAGGTTCGGTACCGGCGATTTCTGAATGATCTCCTCTATTGTACTTTTACCGATAAGAAAGGACGTGATCCCCAACGTGTTTTTCAGCCCGAAATCCTGATAGATTTTTGGCTTACGAAGGTCATAACCCATCAGTAAGGTTTTGCGGTTAAATTGCGCATAAATACAGGCCAGGTTCATTGATGTGAATGTTTTTCCCTCACTTACGCTGGTACTGGTTATAAGTATGGTAAATTTATCCTTGCCCTGCGTCATATATTGCAGGTTAGTGCGCAATGCCCTGAAGGATTCGGAAATGGCTGATTTTGGTGATGTGTAAGCCACAATATTGCTGTCGTGCTTGTTATGAAGAACATGCCCTATAACCGGCAGTGTGGTGTGTTTTTCAATATCATTTTTGTTAACCACTTTATCATTCAGATAGTCCTTGCCTAAAATATAAAGCAGCGGAATAATCAAACCTAGCAGAAAAGCAATGGTGTAATTCAGACTTGTTTTGGGAAAAACCTGTTCCTGTACTATTGGATCAGCCACATCTACAATTTCATTATCAGGCGTATTACTTGCCTTGGTAATGGCTGCTTCCGAACGTTTCTGAAGCAGGTAAGTATAAATGGCGTCATTTAGTTTATATTTACGCTCAAACCCAATCAACTGTCGTTGTGTAGCAGGCAGATTTCTGAAAAACCCTGAGAGCTCGTTAATCCTGCCATCAATATCTTTTAAACTGATATCAGATGTTTTTACAATATTAGAGATACTTTCTGTAAGTGCCTTTTTGGTATTTATAATTTTTTGGTCTATCTGCAATACCATTGGGTTATTGGGTTTTGACCCAAGCAGCCTTTCCGATTTTTCGGCATACAATTTCTGGAGTTCAGTAAGTATTGAGGTCATAACAGGGTCGTCAATTCCCATGGATGAGGGTACAACCACTTCATTGATATCGTCTTTGTTTTTCTGAATATAATCCCGTAAGTTATTGTAATACTTTGCTTTAACAAGTAAAACGGCTTTTTCTTTTTCGAGTTCGGTTATACTGGTATAAACCTGCGACGACTGGGCATCCAGATTCATGATCTGGTTGCTGGTACGGAAATTCTGAAGCACATTCTCATTTGTATTTAATGAATCACGGATTTCGCCTAACTGACCATCGATAAACAGAATGGTGTTAATGGCGATCTGGTTTTTCTTTTCGAGTCCCTGGCGGATATATTCGCGGGTTAGCTGATTCAAAAAATCAACCGCTTTCTGCGAATTATTGCCTTTTAATGAGATTTCAACGATGGAAGATTCCTTGTTGATAGGCTCAATTTCGTACCCCGAAAATTCAGAGATGAGTGCATTAAGCGAGTTAAAAACAAAATAATAGCGTTGGTTAAGTGCGGTTTTAGGCTCATACTTCAGTGTTTTTTCAATCCTGAAACTAAAATTCTTAGTAGCAACCTGCTCACCGAAATTATGTTTTTGATCGTATTTAAGCGAAGCGAGTTTTGTGTCGCTGTCTTTGAAGTTTTTATAGTCGTAAAAACCAATGTCCTGACCCTCCGCTTCAAGGCGATATTCGTTATCCGAAAGTACGGTAACATAAAACTTCAGATTTCCCAGAGGTTGCAGGTGTGACGTGTCGACAATAACATTAAAGGGCGATTCGTTATAAACTTCGGAAGTTAGAAAGTTATCCTCCAGGAAACAGGAATAATTAAGGTTGAGCGATTTTACGGTACGCGAAACAAGTGATCGCGACTTCAGGATCCCGATCTGGTTCTGCAGTTTCTGGGTATTGGTAATATTTCCGAATCCGAGCAGCGATTGGGCATCGTTCAATCCACCTTTATCTTCGGTTATCAATACCGTGGATTTAACCTTATAAACCGGCTTGGTGTACTTATTGAACAGGAACGCAATAAGCATTACCATCACTATTGTTATAAAAAACAAGTACCAGTAGCTCAGGAATTTAAAATACAGGGCTTTTATGTCAACCGACTGCTCCTGCTGCATTTCGTTATAGTTGGGGATTTGATTATCCATTATTTTTTAAAGTATGTTACAATAATAAGAAGTGTGCTTATTGATCCTAAAATAAGTGCATAAGGGAAGGTTTCAAACGCATATGATTTATTCTTCAACGGCTCAATATAAACAATATCGTTGGGCTGAAGGTAGTAATATGGCGAGGTAAGAATACTCTTATCCTGTAGGTTGATGGTTACAATGTTGTTTTTATCCCCCTCATTCCTGATAATCTGCACTTTATTGCGGTTGGCAAAAGTAGTAAGGTCGTTAGCCATGGCGAGTGCCTCGAAAATATTGACCCTGTTATTATAAATGGAGTATTTGCCGGGATTTTTAACTTCGCCAAGTATTGATATATTGTACATTACCAGTTTAACCACAACGCTGGCTTCCCTCAGAATTTCCGAAACAGATTTGTTCATGCTGACTTCCATCTCGGTTAAGGTTTTACCGGCGGCATCTATTTTTCCAAGAAGCGGAAAACTGATATATCCCGAATCGGTAACATAATAACTGGTAAGGTACAGGTTTTGATCCGTAATATTCATGTACGAATTCCCTGCTGCCGAGCCTGCAATGCTGGCAAATACCTCGTTGCTTTTCTGGTCGAGTGTCAGAATGCGGATATACAGATAATCGCCTGGTTTGATTTTATAATCGGGTTTGATATTCTGAAATTCAGTAACGGGAGCCACACCTTCCTGATCCTGAAGGTATTTGGTTTTGGCCAAAGGCACACACGAAACCACAGACAAGCCGATGAATGCTAAAAAAAACAGCTTGAGTACAAGTAATTTATTCTTCATAGAAAAAAGTTAACAAATTGTATTAATGTATCATAAAGCAGCAAAGATATAATAATTAAAAAAGATAATTATCTAAAATACTCGCTTTATTTTTTGTGGTTGATTTCATTTTACAAGCTCACCCCGAAGCGTGGCAGCCGTACACGAAAGAATTTTAACTTTCACATAATCGCCGGGATTATAGGCTTCACGGGGAAAAACAACAACTTTATTATGGCTGGTACGGCCAAAAAGCTGCTGATCCGAACGTTTAGAAACGCCTTCGGCCACAACTTCAAATTCTTTCCCAATATCCATTTTATTGCTTTTGAGCGAGAGTTCCTGTTGCAAAGCAATTATTTCATCGAGGCGGCGGCTTTTCACATCCTCGGATACATCATCAGGATATTTTTTGGCAGCAATAGTGTTAGGCCTTTCGGAATATTTGAACATATACGCATAATCGTAACCTACTTCGCGCATAGCCGAAAGGGTAAACTGATGATCTTCCTCTGTTTCGGAGCAGAACCCGGCAATAATGTCAGTGGTGATGGCGCAACCGGGAATAATCCGCCTGATGGCTGCAATGCGATCCATATACCATTCGCGGGTATAGCTTCGTTTCATCATTCCGAGCATGCGTGTGCTTCCCGATTGAATCGGAAGATGGATGGATTTGCAGATATTTAGGTGCGATGCTATCACTTCGAGTAAATCGTCCGAAATATCTTTAGGGTGCGAAGTGGCAAACCTTACGCGCAATAAAGGATTTACCTGAGCCACTTCCTCCAGCAATGCCGGAAATTCGATAGGTACGCCATTATCTTCCCAACGATACGAGTTTACATTTTGCCCAAGTAAGGTTATATCACGAAATCCCTGTTCGAAAAGCTCACGCGCTTCTTTTACAATAGTTTGTGGATTACGGCTGCGTTCCTTGCCACGGGTGTAAGGTACCACGCAATAAGCGCAGAAGTTTTCGCAGCCACGCATAATGCTGATAAAAGCCGTAACCCCGCTGCCACCGGTGCGTACCGGGTTAATATCGGCATAAGTTTCGTCGGTCGAGAGTAAAACATTTATGGCTTTTTGACCGCTTTCGACCTGCTCAAGTAATTGCGGTAACTGACGGTATCCATCGGGGCCGACAATAAGATCGATATGGCGTTCTTCTTCCAGGAGTTTATCTTTCAGCCGCTCGGCCATGCATCCGAGTAATCCTATAACCAGCCCGGGTCGTTTGCGCTTTAGGGCATGAAGTTCGTTAAGGCGGTTGCGTACCCGTTGTTCGGCATTGTCGCGTATCGAACAGGTATTCAGCAAAATGAGGTCGGCAGATTTTATATCGGTAGTTGATTCGTAGTTCTGACCTTCGAGAATTGAGGCTACAATCTCGCTATCCGAAAAATTCATCTGGCAACCGTATGTTTCAATATATGATTTCTTTTTAACTTCCACGATGTAATTCCAA
>JBBSDG010000108.1:0-11374 GCA_038249635.1 Bacteroidales bacterium
ACCGCATTCGTCAAGGCAAGGCTCAGTGTGAATCATTACTTCTGTTTTTGGGAACTGATTTTTGATCATTTCTGTAATTTCATCGCAAATATCATGTGCCTGTTTTACGGTAAGATCCTTATTTACAACCAAATGAAACTCAACAAACCGCTCCGAACCGGCTTTGCGGGTTTTAAAATTGTGAAAGTTTAAAACCTGTGGGTTCATTTTGTTGATAATCAGAGTGATGATTTTCTCTTCTTCTTCGGGCAAACTGGCATCAAGAAGATAAGTAACCGCCTCGGATGTAAGCTTCCAGGCAGTTTTTAGAATAAGGCCTGCAACGCCAATGGCTATAACCGGGTCGATCCATTCCAGGTTCAATGCAGGAAAAAACCATTTGCCGGTCATGTAGAAAGCAAGCCCGGTTGCAACACTTGCCGAAGTCCATACATCGGTGCGCAGGTGCCAGCCGTCGGCCATCAGGGCTGCCGAATCAGTTTCCTTACCAACTTCAAACAATTTTCTTGAAATAAACAGGTTTGTAATGGCCGAAACACCCATCACCACAATACCCCATTGAATATTGTCAATAGGTACGGGAAAAATAAGCTTTTGAACAGATTCATAAATAATCCATGCGGCAGCCAAAAAAATAAGCAGTCCTTCGATGGCTGCCGAAAGATTCTCGAACTTGCCATGCCCGTATGTATGTTCTTCGTCAGCCGGTTTTCCTGAAGCTCTAACCGCAAAAAACGCAATCAGGGCAGCAACCAGGTCAACGCCAGAATGAATGGCTTCGGATAAGATGGAAACTGCACCGGTATAAAGTCCAACAATAAGCTTAAAAACAACCAACATCGAATTTGACATGATCGACATAGCAGCAACCCGACTTTTTCTACTGTTGTGAATCATTATTAAAGGCTTAAGCGTCAATTCAATTAATACCGGACATAAAAAATCCCTATGAGTCCAAGGTGTCCCACAGGGTTTTACTCCTGCTGCCGGAGTTTACCGGCCCGGCTGCGCCATTAAAATAAGCCATGGCCGCCTGTTCATTTTATGATGCAAAAATATTTAGCTTTTGGCAATACTCCAAACAAAAAGTTAAAAATAGATTGAATACAAATAATTGACTATGTGAAACTGAAAAGTTAAAACTGTCGGCTAATATTCATATTTTTGCCTGATATGCCGGGAAGCAAATTTTATCAGAGGATTCATTCGTGGAGATTAAGACATATCTCTTCGCGGAATTTCATATTGATACTCAGCCTGATTGCCGGTATCCTTGGTGGGCTGGCGGCTATAATTCTGAAAAATGCTGTTCACTATGGCCATTTGCTATTGAAAAATGTAGTTTCGGGTGGAAGTTTCAACCTACTATACCTTGTACTTCCTTTTATAGGTATTTTCCTTACATTTCTTTTTGTTAAATATTCTGTAAAAGATAATATAGGGCACGGCATAAGCCGTATTCTTCAATCAATATCAAAAAACAACAGTATTATTAAGGCTCACAATATGTATAGCTCGCTGGTAGCCAGCACCATTACTGTAAGTTTTGGTGGTAGTGTTGGACTTGAGGCTCCGATTGTACTTACAGGTTCAGCTATAGGCTCAAATCTTGGACGCTGGCTGCGCCTTGATTATAAAACTATTACTCTTCTGGTGGGCTGTGGTGCGGCAGGTGCGTTGTCGGGTATTTTTAAAGCTCCCATCGCTGCTGTTATATTTGCTCTTGAAGTCCTGATGCTCGATCTTACCATGGCAAGCCTTATTCCTCTTCTGATTTCTTCTGCTTCAGGAGCCATACTTGCTTATTTCTTTATGGGAAGCGGCGTACTGTTCTCATTCCAAGTTTCGGAGCACCCGTTCACGATGAGTAACCTGCCGTTTTATGCTTTGTTAGGTTTGCTTTGCGGCCTGGTATCCATTTACTTTACCAAAGCAAATATGTCAATTGAAAAGCAGTTCGGTAAGATTCCGAATAGTTTTATTCGCATGATCTTTGGCGGTACAATTACCAGCTTACTGGTATTCATTTTCCCTCCTTTATTTGGCGAAGGTTACGAAACACTGAATAACCTCCTGGATGGCAATGGATTGAAAGTATTGGAAGGAAGTATATTTTCAGCCATGGGCAGCAACTATTTCCTGCTGCTGTTATTCCTCATCTTTATTCTGATATTTAAAGTAGTAGCGATGTCGGCAACCACAGGTGGTGGCGGAGTTGGGGGTGTTTTTGCGCCATCGCTTTTTATGGGCGGTGTAACAGGATTTTTTCTGAGTAAATTTGTGAATTTCTTCATGAATGGTCGGTTGCCCGATAGTAATTTTGCCCTTGCCGGGATGGCAGGAGTAATGGCCGCCGTGATGCATGCTCCACTTACTGCCATATTCCTTATTGCCGAAATAACGGGAGGCTACCAGTTCTTTGTCCCGCTGATGATTACTTCGGTTATTGCCTATCTTACCATTATTCCTTTCGAGCCACACTCCATTTACACCAAACGGCTGGCCGAAACAGGCGAACTGATAACGCATCATAAAGACAAAGCAGTGCTGTCGAGGCTTTCGATTGAAAACCTGATTGAAAGAAACTTTATTACAACCGGACCCGATGCTTCCCTTGGCGAATTTGTGAAACTGGTTGCCAAATCGCAGCGCAATGTTTTCCCTGTGATTGATTCGGAGAATAATTTCCTGGGTGTGATTTTCATTAACGATATCAGGCATATTATTTTTGAAACTGATCAGTACGATACTGTGTTTATGCGGAACCTGATGTTTATGCCCGATACCCTGGTTGAACAAAATGCCACCATGGAAGATGTGGCACAGAAATTCACCGGATCATCGCATTACAACTTACCGGTACTCAAGGACGGAAAATACATCGGATTTGTATCACGTGCCAATGTTTTTTCGGCTTACCGCAAGCTGGTGAAGGACTTTTCGAATGATTGAAAGAAGGGGTTGGGGGTTGGGATTTGGGGATTAGGGAAGATGAAGACGGAGAGACTGGGAGACTGAGGGACTGAGAGACTGAGAGACTGAGGGACGGGGTGAGAGACGGGGTGACAGGGAGACAGGGAGATGGGGAGATGGGGAGATGGGGAGACAGGGAGATGGGGAGACTGAGAGACAGAGAGACTAGGAGACTATGAGACAGATTTATCCGAAATTAACCGGTTTGCCTCTTCCACACTTTCCACCGGGGCCATGCAAAATGTACCGGAACATATATATATCAGGGTTTTCCCTTCAACATAGCGGTTGGCAAAATAAGGCAAATCACTTTCTTTAGTGCTTCCAAAAATCAATGCACTGGATTTATTGCCTGCCAATAATTTCTTGATCATCGAAACTGAATCTGACCCAACCACAGCAATTACGTACTTTTCCTTTGCTACTTGTAAAGCAAGTGATGCCCAGTTTGAATAAGCCGCGGGAGATTGAATAAATTTTGTTTCCATCACCAAAAGCATTTGCCGGACTTTCTCCAGATAATCTGAGTTGTCGAGGAAAATGCCGAGTGTGTTTAAAACGTCAGCCATGGCTGAATTGCCCGAAGGAATCACACCATCATATATCTCAATTTTGCGGGCAAAAACCTGTTTGTCTTCATTTTCGGAATACCAGAAAAACTCTGATTTTGAATCGTAAAAGTGTTCAACAACATATCCGGCAAGTGTTTCAGCCTCATTTAGCCAATACGTATCAGTAGTTATCGAATATAGTTTCAGAAATGATTCGCAGGCAAACGCATAATCATCCAGAAAAGCATTAATCTGTGATTTCCCGCCTTTCCAGGTATGATATAGCCCGTTATCCGGTCGTTTCAGGTTGCTGAGGATGAAACGGGCGGCCTTTATTGCCGATTGAAGGTAATCATCCTGGCCAAGGGCAATAGATGCATCTACCAAAGCACTGATCATAAGCGAATTCCAGGCAACAAGCATTTTGTCGTCCAGGGCAGGCCGGGGTCGGGATGAACGGACTTTCAGCAACTCATTCCTACAAAAACTTGTAAGTGAAACCAGTTCACCAGATGAAAGAAAATGCTGCTGCGCAAATAATTCATCACTGTCGGGCCGGAGCAGGATATTCCTTCCGTATTCCCACAAACCTTCCTTATCAACACCATAATATTCGCCTGCTAATTCAGCGTAATAACCCAGCGCTTCTGAGAATTGATCAGCAGTCCAGGTGTAAAAAAGACCTTCTTCGCCTTCGCTGTCAGCATCCAATGCCGAATAAAAAACATCTTCGGGTGCAGTGAGTTCACGGTTTATGAAGTCAATTGTCTGTTCAATAACCTCTTTGTAAAGTACGTTTCCGCTCAACCGGTAAGCATCTGAATACAAACTGACAAGCTGGGCATTATCATATAGCATCTTTTCGAAATGCGGAACTTTCCAATCGCTGTCGGTCGAATAACGCGCAAAACCTCCTCCGGCCTGGTCGTAGATTCCTCCACAAGCCATTTTTTGAAGGGTCAGATAAACCAGTTTAATTGCATTTTCATCTTTTTCAACGGCACCATACTGAAGCATAAATTTTAACACGACAGGCATCGGAAATTTCGGTGCACCACGCATCCCTCCTTTTTCAGCATCAAAAGAATTTTGTATTTGTCGAAAAACCGGTGTAAAATCAGAAAACCCTGCAGTGTTCCCTGTATCGTTGTGCAGCATATAATTCTGACTTGCAACACCTTCGGATAATTCGGCAGCCTGTTGCTCCAGCTCCGAATACCGGTTTTGATATATTTCATTTACATTCGCAAGCAATTGTTTCCACTGATCAGGTCTGAAATAGGTTCCGCCCCAGAAAGGCCTTCCATCGGGTAAAGCAAAGCAATTTAACGGCCAGCCGCCACTACTATGGAGTTGTTGCACGGCATCCATATATACATGATCCACGTCAGGCCGCTCCTCCCGGTCCACTTTCACACATACGAAAAAATCGTTCATCAGCTTCGCGATTTCTTCATTTTCAAAGGATTCGTGCTCCATTACATGACACCAATGGCATGACGAATATCCAATACTGATCAGTAAAGGCTTATTCAGACGATGTGCTTCATCGAATGCCGCAGTTCCGAATGGAAGCCAGTTAACAGGGTTGTGTGCGTGCTGAAACAGGTAAGGACTGGTTTCGTGAATAAGTTGGTTTGTGTGGGTCATGTTTGAAGGGTTTGAAGTGTGACTTAGTTTTGATACATGGGCTGCACCCATGGTTGTACGATTACGCCCTTGCAGGGCTTCAATTTCTTATGAGATTCCAAACTCTCCAAGCCTTTCAAAAACCCGAAACTCTTCAAACCCTTCAAACCCTTCAAACTCTTCAAACCCTTCAAACCCTTCAAACTCTTCAAACCCTTCAAACCCTTCAGACTCTTCAAACCCTCCAAAGCCTTCAAACTCTCCAAACTCTTCAAACTCTTCAAACCCTTCAAACCCTATTCCACCAAAATTTCATCCGCAAACAGCCATGCCTTGTTGCCTGTACCAGAATGCCATTTCGGAAGATTTCCCTGATTGATAGCAGTGAGTTTCACAAAACGGGCATTACCTTTAAATGAAACTGAAACCGGTTGAATTACGGATGTTTTGATCTCTTTTTCAGATGAAAAGGTTTTTTCACCTAGTTTTTGGTATGTAATACCATCTTGCGAAACCTGAATACTGACTTGTTTTGGCAGGAAAATCCATGAATTATTATCCGAAAGAAAATTGCAACTGATATTTTTAAGTTGAATTGATTTCCCAAAATCAATCACCACATCCAGATCATTGCCTTCAAAGCCCTGCCAGCTGCCATCCCGCGAATTACTGCTGCCTAAGACCCCATCGATTAAGGCAAGATTGCCCCCTGCTTCAAATTCTTTGGAATACAATGAATTGTATATGATTTTAGCGCCTGAGGCCTTATTCGCTATGATCTTCCAACTTTGCACCGATCCGGAAACAAATCCATTACGCGAAACTGTGGCAAATAATTTTTCGGATTTCCCTGAAGGAATTGGATTCAGAAAACGGGGCGAGTTTTTCTCCGGCACTTTGTTGAATTCATAAAAAATATCAGCCTCCCTGGCTTTTGTTGACATCAGGTACGAAAGCGTTTTGGTTTCGGGATCAAAAAACGGTTTTAAAACGACTTCGTCGGTTATGATATCCCAGCTATCGGTGCGGAATGATGAGGCAGGTAAACCGGCTGCGTTAAAAAGCGTGGCTTCCGAAGTGTTTGTGAAGGCATATCTTACCGCTTGCGGCATTTTAACTTTCGGAGATGAAACCACCAGATTGTTACCTGTTATTTTAACAGTTGCAGGGTAAAAAACACGGTCGGCTCCTGCAATGACAAAGTTATTCTGATCGGAAACAGACAGTTTCAGTCCACTTTCAGCATTCACAAATGAGATGATAATCGTTTTCCCCGCTATATTCATTTCATTATGAATTGGTCCGGAGTAAACAGCATCAGTCTTACCGTAAGTTTTATTGAGCGACCATAAGGCAAGTCGTTTCCCTACATCGAGTTTGTTCTTCGGGTGAATATCTTTAATATTGTCAACCAGATCCATGGTTACCGCCATACCTGTGTTCGGAATCGAAAGACATTTTAACTGGGCTTCGCGCAACAATGCGCCAGAAAATGGTTCATCGTAGGTAAATGGCGCAATCTGAACGAAGTAAAATGGGAAATCGCCCACATTCCACGCCTTGCGCCAGGAGGTGATCATGGTTTTCATCAGTTCAGGGTAAAGCCGTGCATCCATCCGGTTCGATTCACCCTGATACCAGATGGCTCCTTTGATGGTATAATTAACCAACGGGTTTATCATCGTGTTGTAAAGAACCCCGGGAGTGCCAGGCCACCATTGACTTCCATTGTAATGATTTAAATAGAATCCGAGATTGGGCTCAGCTTTGATACTTTCGACAGGAGTCCACACTTCAGCCGGTGTGCCGCCCCAGGCTGTGGCAATTAATCCGACCGGCACGCCCAGTTGTTGATTCAGATAAGCACCATAAAACCATGCAGTTGCGCTAAAATCATTCACCGTATTGGTGTCGGCGGTAAGCCAGTTCCCTTTGCAATTGGTTTGCGGAATGGCCGAAGTATCCTTTTTAACCGTGAACATTCGGACTGCAGAGTATATTCCATTGGCAACTTCCGCACGCACTTCTGGTTTATAATGTTTCCATCCGCCAAGTCCGCGCATGGTAAAATCCATATTCGACTGCCCCGAGCAAATCCAGACTTCGCCTATCATAATATTTTCGAGCGTTATGGAATAATCGCGACCCGTAATAATCATTTTATAAGGTCCGCCGGCCTTCGGAGTGTTGATGGTAGTTTCCCAGTTTCCATCAGCGGTTGTGGTTGCCATGGCAGCCGGTGTTTGCCAGCTTGCCTGTATGGTAACTTTTTCGCCTGCATCGGCCCAACCCCAAATATTGATAGTCGTATTTTGCTGCAACACCATATTGTTGCCGATCAAAGCCGGAAGTTTAACAGAAGCTATGGATTGAAAATTACCAAATATTCCTGCCAACAGAATTAAGCAGGTTATTAGTATGCCTTTAAGTTTTTTCATGACAGGTATTTTTACACAAAGCTAAGATTATTGAGTCTGACATTTAAACTCCTTCATAAAATAATTTCTATTCCTGATCTGGCGCAAAGCTATTCCCCGCTTAAAGAATTTTCATATCCTGAAGGATATTTATGCTTTCGAACGAATACTATGCGTATTTAGCTACTTTTTAGGAACAATTTGGATCGATGAATGTTATTAAGAATAAACAATATAATTATGAAAGTAATTGCCATTGGGATAGCTGTTCTTATTGCAGTTATCATTATTTTTCAATCGTTTACGCTTATGTCTGCCAATAAAACCGAAGAACAAAAATATACCGTTGTTCATAAGGATAAAGATTTTGAAATCAGGTTCTACCCGTCCACAACAATTGCAACCATTACTTCGGATGCCAAATCCTACAAGGAACTTTCGGGGTCGGGTTTCAGGATGTTGGCAGGCTACATTTTCGGAGGGAATGATGCTGAAACTAAAATTTCGATGACTTCACCTGTGCATATGGATATTAATGACTCAGTGTCGAGCATGAGCTTTGTTATGCCCTCGGATTACAATGAAACAAACCTGCCAAAGCCAAATAATCCGAATGTAATAATACAAAAATCTGCCGACGAATATGTTGCAGTGATACGATTTGGCGGTTTTGCTTCGGATCAGGATATGAAATTATATTCCGAAAAACTACAGGTTCTTTTGGAAGAAAATGGAATAACTTCTTCCGGACATTACCGGTTTTTGGGATATAACCCACCTTTTCAACTGGTTGGCCGAAGAAATGAAATTATTGTTTCGGTAAATTGGCAGACGAAGTAAGCGGTTTCATGATTTTTGTTTCAGCATTTCAGGTTTCAGCTTTAAGGATTTTCCAATCATTTTGATTTAGGTTTCAACCCTTAAGAGCATATCCTAAAAATAAATTCATTAAGCCAATTGTTGAATTATTAGAACTAAAAAAACGACTTCGGGATATTGCAAAACAGTACGTATATCATGCGCAGTTCACCTGGCCATTTCAGAAGAAATTACCCGACTTTTTTCTAATTCAAATTTTATTTAAGGATTTCCTCATGCACACAAATATATACGGCGAAAAATTAATACCCTGCAGCACCAAACCCATGACCGGCTATTACCGTAACGGCTGCTGCGATACCGACGACGACGATACCGGAGTGCATTCGGTGTGTGTTGTTGTTACAAATGAGTTTTTGAAATACTCGTATCTTATTGGTAACGATCTGGTTACGCCCATGCCCGAATGGAATTTCCCGGGGCTTGTTCCTGGCGATCGTTGGTGCCTGTGTGCCTCGCGCTGGATGGAAGCATGGCAAGCCGGGGTGGCACCATTGGTTATACTTGAAGCAACCCACGAAAAAACACTGGATCTGATTCCGCTCAACGAACTGGTAAAGTATGCTTTTAAGAATACATAAACTAATGCCGTTTAGTTAGTGAATGAAGCATAGTGATATTTACCACATAGTAAAATAGAACACATAAAAAACACATAGAATATAGTGTTATGGCTATGTGTAAGTCTATGTTCCTATTGTTTCTATGTGGTTCAAAAAAAATATTTCTCTTAACTAAACGACATTGAATTACATACTCAGAATTCCATACTGACATGATGCTGATTGCAGTTGCCAATTATTAACAAAAGTAAAAATAGTCATCTTTAACGGATAATGCAATACGTGATCCAACCAGATTTAGGATTCAAGTTTCTTATACAACGTGTTACGATACTTTCCGTTTTCGGATCCTCCTTACAATTCTGATAATCCGGGTGATAATGGCAAACAGGGGCTTAAACAAATTAAATCCCAGGTACTTACCAAAAAAAACAGTAACCGCAGTAAGTATAAGTACAGGCGATGTGCGCCAGATAAAACTCAAAAAATCATTCTGTACGAACGATGAATGAATCAATTCAAAATAATGGGTAAAAAAGATCGCGGAGAAACCAATATTTATCAACCAAATCAGGCTTGTGGGAAGTAAAGCTAATCCTTTTACCTTGATCCTGAAGGTTTCAAATGCAACTTTTGTATTCTTCTGCAGAAGTGTATCGGTCAATACCAGGTCCATAATATCTTGTCCTTCAGCAATTCTGTTTTTAGGACTGATAAAAACCAGGATATCACCACAAATATTCCCTTGGAGATCAATGCATACACTTTCGCCTTCAGCTTTGGATTTTAATTCGCCCGAACGAATGAGTTCCTTGTATGCCCTGAAAGCATGTAGGTATGGCGTTTTCAATATACTTATGTTTTGGGATTGAATAATCCGATGATGCTTTCGCCTAATTTGACAACAACTGTGATTAGCGATTTCCAGAAATCAACAGAAATGCCAATTGCATCCTGATGCATCTGAGTTATGAGAGAAACTGGTTGTTCGGCAAATGATTTGGAAATTCGTGTTGTAATATCACCATCCATGCCAATAACAGTTTGCAGTACAACGCGCTCAGTACCAATATCATTGGCTTTTTTAAATACCATCAATTGCCTGAGATCCAGGTTGAGTTCGAATTTATCAGCTTTTTGGGCAGTCATATTCCGGAATTCGTTCACCATTTTCTCGTTATCGAAATCGAAAATTCCCTTGTCCTTGCAGGGGTCAACACCATCCATTACCAAAATCCGGCTGACATCGTCTGAAATATTGTGAATCCGTTGCAGCATCATAATGTCGGAATTGAGGGTTTCTTCTGCGAAAGGGATTGAAGCTTTATTTTCTTTAATCATTTTGATGGAAAGTTCGGCGCGGTCACTCAATTCCGTGAACGAGTCAAATCCTGATCCCTTGTTTTTCATCTCGCCCCGGAAGATAAATACTTTGCTCGTATCCACCTGTGGCAGGAATTTATAGTATTTATCGCCAATGCTCCACATTTTTTCAAAATATTTAGTAGCCAGTGAGTGCAACAGAAGCCGCGGACTGGCAGGAGCTTTTGACGCAATCATCTCGTCCTTGATGATGGTATTTATCTCAAGGTGGGTAAGATCGTAAAGAGTCGAGCTTACTTTCTCTTCAAGTTTCTGGGCTTTACCGAACATAGCAGAGGAATGTACAGCCTATGGTTTAATGGATTTTACCGACTCCTTTTCAAAGAAATCGAGCGCACCCAGAATTTCTTTCAGGGTCTCAATGTTACGACGAACAATCTCATGTCCCTGGTTCTCACGGGTTAAGTGAAATTCACGAAGTTCTTTGTAGTCAGTAACAAATTTTTCGGTCATGGCGGTAGTTATGTCACCTGTTACCAGGTTGATCTGCGAACACATACGATCTTCGGTACTCTCATTAACAATTGTTGTTTTAACACCGCCTTCTTCGTTAAAAGAGTATTTGCCAACCAGTGTGTTGGTTTCCAGACGGGTGAGGTTCGAGAGGTTTGCAAGTGCTGCTTCAATAAAGGAATTTTTATCGCTCATACGTTGTCATTTTGGGTTGTTAATAAAAACCTGTGTTGATCAAAGTACTACTTGGAGGAGAAGTAAGCTTCATTTCTGCTCTGCTGATTAAGAAAATAATCAAAAAGGTTTACCTCAACATGGACTTGATTTCACTTAACTGTTGGGATTCCTTGCCAGATAATATAAGCGTTAGAAGGATTTAAACAACACATATTGATTTTAGTTCATATAAGCATAAAACCTTTCACCTCTCTGAAATCAGAAATGACGGATATTTCGCAGATAAAGTTCAGACTGGAAAAATCTATTTAAAAGAATTGAATCACATAGAAACACAAAGAACATATGG
>JBBSDG010000109.1:0-11368 GCA_038249635.1 Bacteroidales bacterium
CACGACATTGATCCGCAGAAATGGCTTACCTATGTCATTCAAAATATCAACGACACCAAAACTTCTCAGCTCAAATATCTGCTGCCGCAATTTATCGACAAAAATTTACTCCAGTAAGACGGAATTGTTGGGGTGGATACTTTGAACCACCAATGGGGCAGCATTTCTACTTATAATCCCAACCATTTTTCCAGATCAGTAACATCCCCCGGATTTTCGTGGGCAGCTTTGAAATTAGCCTTACTATCGAACCAACCCATCACCGCATCGCGCTGCAAATGGGTGGATTTAACCGAAATACAAGTTAAATATGAGGACCACGGATAATCCATCGCATGTTCTGTAAATTTATGGTGGACAGGATTATTGTGAATATAGACAACAAGGTTTTTAAAATATTCGATATCCTCGATAAGTTTACGTTTGAATGGATGTATGAACAGACTTCCGGTTCGCCCGTTCCGTTTATTATATGCCTGTGCATAAGCGTTGAAAAGATGTGAAAACTGGTGTGAAGGGTTGTATTTTTTTAATGATAATCCTACCCTTTCGGCGGTTTGGGACCCCGAAAGGGTTTTTGGATGATGGTAATTTTCGTAATGAGTTTTATCTCCGCCGCCATCGGGGTTTTGAACCACCGATGGGGCTGCGGACGATAAAAATCCTATCTCCACCTCCTCCTTAATTCTTACCAACAAATGAAAGTGATTCTTCATTAGCACCCACGCGTAGGTATCAGCCACAGGCGAAATGTAGGTATCGTACAATTTCAGGAAATGCTCGTAGTTGGTTGGTTCCAAAAACAAGTCGCAACTGTTAACTCCTTTGTTATAAATATGGTAGAATTTACCATAGTTCAATGGTTCGGGTTGTTGCATAGATCTTCGTTTTAAGTTGTTTGTACTAAAGTTATCATTGGAGTTTCGTTTATCGTTTGTCAATAGCCCCCATCGGGGTGTAAAACCGCCGACGGGGCAGAGACTTGACAAAATAGTATACGGTAATCTCTGAAAGAGTTACTCAAGAATAATTACCATTTCCTTAACCGAAATGAGAATTACTGGTAAGGATGATTGAATCGGAAATTACGCCAGATAAAACGGTCGAAGTTATGCCACTTGATTCTGACCAATAATTTTTGAAGTTTGTGCAGGACAGAAAATTAGGAATTATTTTACCAGACAAACTTGACAAAAAATGAGATTGAAATTTCCCAAAAAAATAACCGCCGGTGTGGAGACCGGTCGGTTATCACTACTACTAACATTCAAACTAAACTATAAACCATTTATAAAACACCAATGGATTCATGAAGCCCAGGTTATCTGGATTTGGTTGGCAGATGCGGTTATGAAAATGGGTGATAAGATCTTTTCAGTAGACACCATCGTGGTTTCGAACCACGAAAGGGGTTAAATGCACTAAGACATGTATATAAAAGTTTGATTCTAATATTTCAGACTTTTCAGATATAACATTGTTTGCGGGACTTGTTTGGCATAACTTGGACTTTCATCCTCGATATAATAATGCTTGATTCCAGCCTTCTTTGCGGCTTTCAGAATAGATGGGATATCTAATTGTCCTAAACCAAGAGCGACATCATTTTCTTTTGATGTTCCACCGGAAAAATCGCCGGTTACTACGCCCTTTTTAAGATCTTTCAGATGAAGAAGTTTAAACCGTTTTGCGTATTTACTGATTAATTGGGCAGGATCAGCACCGGGAAAAAATGTCCACAGAATATCAATTTCAAAACTCACATATTTGGGATTTGTATTCTGTATAATGTAATCCATTAATGTGCCGTTTTCATAAGCATAAAACTCATAACCATGGTTGTGATAGCAAAATGTAATATCAAACTCATCCTTCAGCAACTTTCCAACTTTATTGAAATCCGCAACTGTATTTTTAGCTATTTCTATTGTAAATATTCCATCGTGAGGAACCCATGCAACCCTGACAAATTTTGCACCCAGTGTTTTGGCATTCTGCCCCACTTCCTTGGTTTTTGTTATGAGGTCCGGATAGCTAACTCCGAATGATGAACAAAACATACCACGATCATCAAGCATTTTACGAATTTCAGAAGCTTTTCTGCCAAACAAATTCGAAAACTCTATGTCTTTTATGCCAAGTATTTTCAAAGTGTCGAGTGTTGCTGCAACATCTTTCTGAAAACTGTTTCGATAGGTAAATGAAACCATTCCGGTAGTTTGAGGGAAAAGCGGCTTGCTTTGGGCACTCAATATCTCCGTACCAAGCAGGAGAAAAAATAACATTTGAATTAGATTCTTCATTTTTAAAATTTTTAAGGTTACAAATCAATTTGTTTCATTCGTTTAGTGAGCATTTGGATAATTATCCAGGCCAATAGATATGCGCATCCGCAAATAATAAATAAGATATCGTATCCAAGTTTAATGTTTCCCAGATTTTTATAATAAGCCAGTAGTGATCCAACAAGTAGCGGGAAAAGAGTGGAGGCAATTGATCCGGACATACCACCGATTCCAACCACGGAACTTACCGCTTTCTTTGGCACAATATCCGATACAATTGTAAAAATATTAGCACTCCAAGCCTGATGGGCTGCAGTGGCTAATCCTATAATGCCAACTGCTATCCATATATCGGTTGCAAATTTCGCTAAGAATATAGGCGTCACAGCGATGGCAGCGATAAGTAAAGTAGTTTTTCGGGCTTTTAATACCGGCCAACCCTTTTTAATAAAATAAGACGATAAATAACCACCACCAATACTTCCAACTGTAGTTGCGGCATAAATTACAGCCAAGTGTAAACTTGGTTTTGTGAGATCTAAATTAAAGGTATCAGAAAAATAGGCAGGAAGCCAAAATAAGAAAAACCACCAGATCGGATCGGTTAACACCTTTCCAACAATAAATACCCAGGTTTGTCGAAGACAAAGCAACTGACTCCATTTTAATTTAACGGCACTTTCAGAAAATTCCGGTTCATTGTCGCTATGAATAAAATCAAATTCCGGTTGTTTAAGGCGCTTTTGTTTTGAAGGTATTTCATAGAAAATCCACCAGAATAATAGCCAGACGAAGCCTAAGGTCCCGGTAATCAAGAAAGCTTCTTGCCAACCATAAACACCTAAAATCCATGGCACTAAAAGTGGTGCCACTACCGCTCCAATACTGGTTCCAGAATTGAAAATACCAGTAGCTAAAGCCCGTTCTTTTTTGGGAAACCATTCAGCTACAGCTTTAACTCCGGCAGGAAAGTTGCCGGCTTCTGCCAAACCTAATAACCCCCGTACCATGCCAAAACCAAAAGTATTCTTAACAGCAGCATGCAACATTGCTGCAATACTCCAAATAAAAACAGAAATGCTATAACCAATCTTAGATCCCACTTTGTCAATGAAACTGCCAAAGATCACATATCCCAAAGCATACATTGCAGCAAATGCCATAACGATATATCCATAGTCAACCTCGGTCCAATGGAACTCTATTTCCAAGGTTGGTTTTAATAAGCCGATTACTTGTCTGTCAATATAATTAATTGTAGTTGCAAAAAATAACAATGCACAAACCACCCAACGGTAGTTACCCATTTTAGTTCTATCCATTTTTTTGTTTTATCAGGTAGTGTTAACCTGATTTTTTTATGAGAATACTACAAAAGTGAAGTAATGAGTACTTCATCCCCCTTACGTTCAGCTGAAACATATCCGGCATATATGGTCGCAATAACATCAGAAGCCAGGCTGCTGTTACTTTCTATTGGATCGCCAAATGCAGATGATCTGTAAAAAGCATCCATTTCATGCTGGTATCCATTGAACCATCCTTCATCAGGTGAGATAAACGACCACCCTTGTTTGGTTCCAGTTTTCTCAACCACATAAATATCTTTGAAGTTTTCTTCAACAGGGTTATAGGTTAGCATAGCATTATTGGGTGCAATATTGCAGATTGTTCGGTGATTGTTTGCATGAACTTCCACATAATTTTTTACACCTCCCTGTAGTAATTCGCTGGCAACGATGTCAGCTATGGTTCCATCCTCAAAAACAATATGTACTAATGCATAATCTTCGACATCCCTATATAAATCTTTCAGATGCCTTTCGTTAATAAAATTAGGCATTCGGGTGATTGAATGTGTCCTGCATGAGATCGAGACTGGACGAATAGGTTTTCCCGTTCTTGCCCGCCCATCAACATGTTTAAGATAAATTGCAGCGGTCAGTGGGTGACAGCCTTTGCCCATTAATGAACCGCCACCAGACAGATGCCATTGGCCGTAATCTGGTGAATGTGATCCTGAGTGCGATTGCTGTGCCTGAATCCAGAGTATTTGTGCTCCGGTTTTTTCAATAAGTTCACGCTCTTTTTGAATTGCAGGTGCATAAACCCAGTTTTCCGCATACATAATCGAACCCTTACTGGCTTTTTCTGCATCGAGCATTCGCTGAACACTTTCCAGTGCATGTTTCAATCCATCTTCACGGGAAAATACATCGCCATTAAATTCTTTTGAACCATCGCCAAAGTATCCTGTAAATGGTTTTTCTATGATAACATCTTTATCGAGTTTTAAAACTGCAACTGCTATGGGCTCGTGAGTTGAAGGAGGAGTACAAATATGCAGTATATCGCATGCATCAATCAATTCTTCCAGACTATCAAAAATTTTAATACCCCTGGTAGAAGCAAATTCCGCCAATTCATCTGGAGATTTCGAATATGCACCAACAACTTCAACCTGTACACTGTATACACGTTTTAACGCTTCGAAATGAAACCGGGCAGCGAAACCTGAACCAATTATCCCTGAACGCATATTTTTTTTATTTATCAATTTTAGCTTAGACTATTGCAAATTTACCCCCTTCTTATGAACAATACCTGTTATAGTTCATAAGTTTAATCAGGTCCCTTCGGCTATAAGTCAATGCCGAAGGGATCCTAAAATGTATTTCAAATGGAAATTATTCTGATTGCACTGTTATGGCTATTGTTCAATTAAGATTCTATTTGAATTCCTCATCCATAGCAATTTTCAATTCCTTCATTATTGACGGAACCAATGCAAAAGGATCATAAGGCTTAACCTTCCCCACAAGTTTCAGAGTTTCAACGGGGATATAACCACGATAACCGCTCTTTTTGATAATTTTCATTAATCGTGTAAAATCGGTCTTTACTTCGCTGGTGTTTCCTAAAACACTTTGTTTCATCTGCCAGTTAACTGTATAAGGAATAACAGCTTCAATATCGGCGTATGGATCAGCTACTTTAAAATTCCCAGTATCCAGAATAATTCCAGCCCATTTGGAATTAACCGCTTTTGCCACTTTAATACATTGGTCGGCTGTTTGAAGCATATCACCATGATTTTGAATACCAATGATTACACCGTGCTGAGCTCCGAAAGCAGCGCACTCCTTGTAGCATTCAATCATCCAGCCTGCAACTTCATCCCATTTATTTTCATATCCTACCGGAATTGCACCAGCAAATAAACGAATTACCGGAGCGCCCATTTTTTCAGCCACAATGATCCATTTTTTAGCCCGCTCAACATCGGCAGCCCTTACCGCAGGGTCAGGTGATGCAAAATTATTACGAATACCAGTTCCACTAATGTCTATTCCTAACTTGAAAGCTTTACGTTTAAGCTCGTAGATGTACTCATCCGATGGTACTTCCGGATAAGTAGGGATATAATATCCGGTAATGTCAATTGCTTCGATATTCTGTTCGGCACACCAGTCCAAAAGATCAAACAAGGTAAATGCAGGCTTTTCAGGTGTTCCTTTTTCCATCAACACGTCGTTGAATGAAAAAGCATTTAAGGCCAGTTTAATGTGTGCCTCTTTTGTTTTCTTATCAACTATTTGAGCATTGGATATATTTGAACTGAAGCTCATTATAGTGATGAATGCAATTATTACAGCGCAGATTTGCTGATAATGGATGGTTTTCAAAAAAGTATTTTTCATGATTATTGTTTTTTGATGATTATTAAAATGTAAGATGTTTCATTTAACCGCTGATAACCCAACTAAATAGAAAATGGTTGTCAACGGTATATTCATTTATTAAAGTCCGGAATAGATACCCTCATTAGCGCCCCAACCATCATTTTGTTTAAGCACTCCGTTGCTAAGATTAATTTGGCTTTGTGGGATAGGCAGTAATCCTTTCATTTCGGGTCTGTATTTAATAGTGATTTTCTCTGGCACCCCGAATTTGAAAACAGGAATATCGGTTTTATATTTTGTAATTTGTTGCTCAACAATTTTCCACCTTAGCAGGTCATACCACCGAATACCCTCAAAAGCAAACTCATGTCTACGCTCATCTTGAATATTAGCTAAGGTTGCTTCCTTGTAATATGGAGTTGCAGCAATGGAGTTATTGCCGGAATTTTTCAAATAGGCGCGCGATCGAACTTTATCAAAATAGGCTTGAGCATTCGGACTACCCATCTCGGCTGCCATCAACAATACATCTGAAAAACGGATGATATACTGACCTACTGTAGCATCACTTGTGTTATTCTTTGTTGCTGTTCCATTGAGTACTGTATTTGCAGCAGTGCGTTTACCATCCACCATTACATAGATATGACAATACTTTTTTTGAAGGTATCCGGTTTCCTCTACATTGCTTTGTGAATTATAATAAAACTTACCACTATTGGCCGCAGGGGTATTACTAAAACCTATACCCTCAGTTTCGGCATCCATTACATTCCATATAGAACCTTTTTTTCGGAGATCAGCATCATCCCATTCCGCATATATCTTTGGATTGACAGCGCTCATACTACTTCCTGCACCAAAAGGAATAATTCCCGGTACCGTACAGCTTAAACTATTTTGAAAACGATCCCATTGATTATTCGTACCTAAACCGGAAAATGAAATGAGATAGAGACATTCGATGTTATTGCCTTTTTCTCCTATCCAGCTGAGATTATTATCTTTAGCGTACTTGTAATCTTTATTTGCAAAAGAATAAAGCCAAAGGTTACGAAAATCGTCTATGAGCCCATATCCACTGTTATTAATTACATCGTGAAGATAATCCAGTACTTTGGTTTTATTAACAGAAATTCCATCTGCTAATGGAAGATCAGATTTACCATACATCCCAGTGTAGAAGAGAAAAACCCTTGCCATCATGGCTTCTGCTGCCCATTTATTGGCATTAAACAATTCTGACGATTTGTTCACTTTCTGAAAAGTTGTAGCTGGTAATAATTCAATGGCATTTTTCAAGTCGCTGGCAATTAATGCAAAGCACTCACCTACAGACGCTCTTGTAGGATTGTCAGATTCCGTTTTTGTTTTTAAGGGCACTGCCCCAAACAAGCGGCAAAGGTCAAAATATAAGGACGCTCTAAGATAGTAAGCTTGTCCACGAATACTTGCCTTTTGTAAATCTGTCAGTTTAGAACCATTTTTCTCCACACTTTCTAATACAAAATTTGAACGAAAGATTCCTTTATAATAGTTTTGCCAGGGTGTTAGAAATTGATCGAAATTTCTGACCTGGTACCGTTCAAATGCGCGAATAAATGGATCATCAAACAAGGCCCTACCATTGGCAACATAGTCGTCGTCCATGTACGATGAAATGCCAATAAAACTGCTTATCTGATCAAAATGACAATCCCGTTGTGCCGAATAAACAGCGGCTATTGCCTGATCAAAATCAATGACAGTTGTAGGGAATGTTGCATTCGTCTTTTCTGTTAAATCGTTTGTATCTAAGAATTTCGAACACCCTGTCCATAGCATGGACGAAGTAATCGCTAGTGTAATCATTATATTTCTCATCCCTCAATATTTTAAAATTGTGATGTTTTGAATTTTTATTAATATTTAATGGAAACTCCAATCATGAATGTGCGCGCGAGTGGATATGGAGCTGAATCGACTCCACCAGCCCAGTTTCCACCGTTGTTTCCACCATTTCCAACTTCAGGATTGAATCCTTTATAATTTGTTATAGTGAAAAGATTCTGACCGGTGGCGTACAAACGCATCTGTTGCATTGGCAATCCCTTCCATAAGGTCTTGAAATCATAACCCAGTGTCAGGTTACTCATCCGTAAGAAACTGGCATCTGCAACAAAACGATCAGATAAGGTAATATCCTGAGTGCTTCCTGTATTTATTCTAGGTGTACTGTTTGAGGTACCTTCACCATGCCACCTATCTAAAATCAGTGTTGACCAATTATAGGTACCATGATTATTATTGTTGAAATAATTCCAAATGACTTGATTTCCTGCAACTCCATTTGTTATTGCACTCAAATCAAACCCTTTATATGAACAGTTGAATGTTAGGCCAAAAATGAAATTAGGATTGGGATCGCCAAGCATGGTGTAATCACCCTGGTCAATTACTCCATCGTCATTTCGATCGATATAGCGCATATCACCGGGTTGGGCACCTGGCTGAATTATTTTCCCAGCAGTATTTTTATAGTCTAATATATTTTGAGTATTTTGAAAAAGACCATTTGACTGAAGTCCCCAGAAATAGCCAATAGGGAATCCAACTTGTGCTCGATAGCATTCCTTTTGATCAGCGTGTAAGGTTTTATCAGGTCCATGGATAATGCCTTCAGCATTTGCAATACGAGTGACTTTGTTTTCCTGTTGAGTAAAATTTGTTGTTATACCATAACTAAACTCTCCGATTCGATCCTTCCAAGAAATAGATATTTCGTAACCTCTGTTTTGCACATCCCCTCCATTTATATAGGGTGCTCCAGTGCCATCTGTCGCTAATATAGGTGCTTGAATTAACCAATCTTTTGTCAGTTTGTTATACCAATCAAAGGTAACTCCAATTCTACTATTAAGAAAACGTGCATCAAATCCTAGGTCGGTTTGAACAGACGTCTCCCAACTAACATCGGGATTTGCCATAATATTGGGATACCCTCCGTTTTCGAATTTAGTTTTATCACTATACTTGAAAAATGGAGCTCCGTTAAATGATATCGTAGAAAGATACTGAAATGGGCTTATGGATTGGTTCCCGTTTTCACCCCAGCTTGCACGTATTTTTAAGAAATCCAGCCAATCTTTCGTTTCATTCATAAAGGATTCATTCGTCATGGCCCAACCTGCTGATAGAGAGGGGAAAAAACCCCATCGCTTTCCAGGCGCAAAATTCGATGAGCCATCCGCACGAAATACAGCAGTTGCCATATAAGTTTGTTTATAGTCATAACTGGCGCGACTAAAGAAGGATAATAAACGCGAGGACCCCAATGGTTGACTACTCAAGTGAGTAAAGGAGGGATCTATTGTCTTATTATTTATAAGATAAGCATATTCAAAACTATCGAAAAGTGATTTTCCATTATCTCCGCTGAATGACTCGCCTATTCCGGATTTTTCAGCAGAGGTACCAACCATAAAATCAAAATTATTATGATCTAGTATTGTAAATTTATAATTTAGGGTATTATCAAGTATCCATTTCATCCCTGTTTGCATTGATTGTGCCGTTCTATCCATCGTATTTTGGAAATAAGTCGATGTGGTCGTTGGGGTAAGCAAATAGGCGGGTACATAACTTCTATCTGATGTGGAGTATGAATTAATACCGAATGAAGATCTGAACACTAATCCTTTGATCGGCTGGAGTGTAAGATATATATTGCCGTTGAGATTATTGTTACGACTGGCACTTCCGGATTTTGCATAGTCAAGCCAAGCCATGGGGTTTGGTGCTGTAGGTGCCACTCCTGTAGGGCTTCCATATACATCATATGGAAAATACTGATATGGTCCCTGGTTTGTTGGATCCGGGTTGTAAATTTGTATGACAGGGCTTCCGCTTGCTACAGATGCAAAACTGCTTTGATTATCAGCACCTTCAGATATAGTTACATGCCTGTTTGTATTGCTGTAATTGAAATTTTCACCTATTTTTAGAATGTCTAAATTATTGTTTTTAATTAAGGTGTATTCTGTATTAATCCTAAATGTAACACGGTTGTATGTTGGTATTGCGGGCTTTCCTACAATTCCTTCCTGTGAATCTAAGGATACTCCCATGGAGTAAATTGCTTGCTCAGTACCCCCCGAAATATTGATACTGTGATTTTGAATCGGTGCATTTTTATTGGATGTGGCGTCCAACCAATTGGTGCCATCCCATGTACCATCGGCAATACCTGCGTATCCAGGTATTAGTGCGCTAAAATTTGGAACTGCAATTTTATTATTAATATAATGCTCTCCCATAAGCGTCAGGTAATCTTTGGCACCAACGAAATCTAACTTTTTTGCTACATTCTGTATTCCATAGTAACCGTCATAACTAATCGTCGCTTTGCCCACCTTTCCTTTCTTTGTTGTAATCAGCAGAACTCCATTTGACGCTCGCGATCCATAGATAGCCGCAGAAGCAGCATCTTTTAATATATCCAGGGATTCAATGTCGGAAGGATTCAGGCTGTTAATATTAGGAACAGTGACTCCATCCACAACATATAGCGGGGCAGAATTACCAGTAGTACCAAGTCCACGAATATTAACCTTAAAGCCATCACCCGGTTGAGCTGAAATTTTTGAAATGCTTACTCCCGATATTTGTCCTTTTAGCGCATCTAATACAGTAGTGGTGTTTCGTTTTTGAATATTTGATCCTTCTACTTGCGTTGTGGCACCAGTAATTAATTTTTTTTGCATTACACCATATCCAATAGCTACAACCTCTTCTATTCCAATAGCTTCATCAGCTAAAACTACATTTACATTAGTCTTGTTTCCGACTGTTACCTCTTGCATTTTCATTCCTACAAAAGAAAACTGCAAAGTTGAGTTTTGAGGAATATTTGTTAGCGAATAAATTCCAGTGTTATCAGTTATTACACCGGTTGTAGTCCCTTTCACTACGACAGAAACACCGGGAAGCGAGGCTCCTGTTTGATCTGTCACTTTACCTGTCACCTTTTTGCCCTGTTGCTCACTCATAAAAGGTTCCATCTCTTCTTTATCGTATAACGCAATCTGGCGTCCAAGAACTTTGTATTTAATTGATGTACTTGATAACACCTTATCGAGTATCTCAGTGACCGATTTTTGGGTTACCTCTACTGATACTTCCTTGTTGACATCCACCTTTTCGTTGTAGAAGAATTTGAACTCGCTTTGACCTTCGATTGCCCGGAGGACATTCAGAAGTGTGGAATTATTCTCTGTGATGGTCAATTTTGTGGTCTGCGAATAGGTTTCGGCAGATAAACAACTTAAAATTGACACCGTTACAATCAGAATCGTTAGTTTCATTTTTCTAAAAAATTGATAAAATATTGGCTGACTGCCATTTTTTCGTAGCAATTTATTC
>JBBSDG010000110.1:0-11320 GCA_038249635.1 Bacteroidales bacterium
GTACAGAGCCATTCGACTTAGGTGCTGAAGTTGTAAGATCCATAGTGGAGAAGTAAGCTGCAACTACGTCACCAACCCATTCGACAGGGGCAGTAATACTAGCTGCATTTTCAGACCTCAGTGCTGTATTCGCAAAATTCAGCGCTTTGTTCTTGGTACAGTTTACCAGGATAATTGAAACCGGTGCATCCAGTTCAGCCTGGTCGGTGGTGTTTGGTTCCCAAAGAAAATTGATCACCTGGTCGTCTTCGCATGTCATATCAACATTCCTTACGGAACTGCCTTCATTGTCGCAAAACTGAACTTTAGTGTAATCGATTTCATTGGTTCCTTCTGTAAAGATACTCTTAACATTAATGCTAACGATCTTGTTGAATGGGGACATGTTTTTGAGCGTATTGGAATACGCACCAATAACAACGGGGAGTACCTGTCGGATCAGGTCAACAGTCTGAGCAAATTTGCTCCGCTGCATTACTTGTCCTTCGGTTCGTGGATTAGAAACCTGAATAGGTTTGCTTCGCATAGTGTTTCTCTCGTAATGCTTCGAGAAAACAGCAGTCCCGAATGCCTTGCGGGTCCTGCCGGTGATGGGGTTTTGTAGGATAGCCATTGGCGTAAAGTATTAGGGTTAATATTATTTAGAAAAGCGGCCTTGATACGGACTTGGTATGGACTTGAACCGGATTTAGTGCCTGGCCTTTCTATCAGCAAAGTTACTTTAAGATAGGTAAATAATAACATAAAAACAAGATATACAGTATGTTATGTAGTGTTTAATTGTATATTGCTTTTAATTGCATTCAATTGAATCAAAATATATTAGAGAGTTGTGATTTGTTAGATAAAATTGGAGTGCATTCAGAAGATTGCAGCTTTGCAAAGTTTCCAATCTTGCAAAGTTGGGCATGAAAAAGCCCGGAGATTCCGGGCTGGAAGATTTGCAAGATTAATTTTGCCAGGCTAAGGGATTGCCAATTCCATTATAGACAGATTCATCCGCTGCAGCAGATAGGAATAGCCGATACTCGGATTCTCCACAGGATAGGCAATAGAGCTTTCCATCGGATGGCCAATAATAGGCAGCGTTGCCTTTTTTGAGAGTTTTGCCGCTTTCGGCACAGGTGCCCTGATACCTGACGGTAATAGGGCGGGGATCGTTGAAATACTTTTTCATGGTTTTGGAATTTTTGGGTTAGTGCTTAATTGTGTTGCTGAATCTAGGTTGCTGCATAGGAGCAAAATTTTTCGGCGTTGCCTTCATCAAGAGCCGCGAAGAATTTTGAAATGGCGTTTGCTGAAGCATAGCGCTCAACTGAGTAAAAGCAGTTGAACTGGCTTTCCATACTTGCAAAAGTCATAAACTCCGAAGTGCAAACCGGCGTAAAATCAGCAGGATGGCTGAAAAGTATAACCCAACTGTCCTTGTAGTCAGCCGGAAAGTTGATAGGACCTTGTGTTGTTACTGCCTTAAATGAAGGCGCATTTTCGCCAATGCGGGGCATTGCAAAAACTTCCTGATTTGAATTGTTTTCCATTTTCATTGAAATTTAAGGGTTAAGAATGATAAGGGATTTATAACCGTAATCAGTGTACAGACACCCTGCGGGTGTGCAGACACTGATTAACTGCGGGTGTGCAGACACTGATTAACTGCGGGTGTGCAGACACTGATTTACTGCTGTTCTTTCATATTCTGCAACATCTTTATTGCAATAATTTCGGCAGCTTTTATCAGCGGGTAGGCTGCCGGTGAAGCGGTGAGGCATGGGTGAGTACCGATCTGCATGGTAAGAAACGAGTTTACTGACATGCGGTTTTGCAGTGCCAAGCCAATTACATTGGTCAGTTCGCCTGCTTCCATTCCACCTATAACTTCGCCACCAATAATAACACCTGAGTTTTTGGCTGCGATAAGTTTTACCAGTTGCTTGTGGGCATCAGGCAAGTTGCCCGGGTGGCGGTTTACGCCTTCGAACAAGCCTGTAATTGTTGCTATTCCTTCCTGTTCAGCTCTTTGCTCAGTGATACCTGCTGTACCAAATCCTGTATTTCCGATGGCGGTAGAGTATATGGCAATGGTTCCGCTAAATGTTTTTACCACCTGCAGATCGAATAAATTCATACCGGCAATACGCGCTTCGGCACAGGCCGTGGAAGCCAGCATAGTCGAAACCCGGCTGCGGGTAACAAAATCGCGCTTCTGGGCACAATCGCCAACAGCAAACACATTTTTGATATGGGTACGTATGTATTCGTCAACGGCAATAAAATTATCTTCATCAACGTAAATGCCTGATTTTTTGGCTAATTCACTGTTTGGTTTGTAACCAATGGAAAGCACTACGGCATCCATATCCATTTTTTGGCCATCTTCAAGTTCAATGGCTTCTACCTTATGAGTTCCCAGAACCTTACTGATTCCTTTTCCTGCAATGATATTTACCCCGCGGGCGATAAGCATTTCGTAAATACGTTCGGCAATTTCGGGATCGAAAGCAAGGCCAAGGATGTGAGGCATCTTTTCGATAAGGGTAACCTTGTAGCCATGTTTGGTAAGCTCATCGGAGAGTTCAACGCCTATAAACCCTGCGCCGATAACAGCAATGTTTTTTGCCTGTCCCAGTTTGTTTTTCATTTCATCGAGATATTCTCTGTCTTTGGGGACAACAAATACATTTTCCAACTCTGCACCATGCAACCACTTAGGTTTCATAGGAGTTGAGCCGGTTGCAAGAACAAGTTTCTGATAGCCGATTTTTTCGCCGCTGGCGAACGAAACTATTTTGTGATCGGTATCAATTTCAGTGGCTTCGTCCACCAATGATTCAATCCCGTTTTTTTGCAGCACGGCATCAACGGGCATCAGGTTTTTGTCGGTGCTATCCAGCGTTCCGAAAATATAAGGGATACCACAGGGTACCATCATATCTTTTTGTTTTTTGACCAGGATAAATTCTTTTTTTGACCAATGGGCTTTCCCGGTAACTGCTGCAACCAAACCAGCGGCACTACCACCTATTATTAAAACATCTGTCTTTTTCATTTTTGTATTACTTAAATTCTTTCCAACGCTTGTTTTAAATCACTGATGATGTCTTCCACATCTTCGATACCGACAGAGAACCTTACCAGGTCGTCGGTAATTCCTGCGGCCAGTTTGTGTTCTTTGCTAACGCCGGCATGTGTCATGGATGCCGGATGTTGAATCAGCGTTTCAACGCCACCCAGAGAAACGGCCAATATGGCGAGATGTAAATGATCCATAAGTTTCTTTCCAGCTTCGTAGCCACCTTTAAGCCCGAAACTCATCATGGAACCAAAGCCTTTCATCTGTGTTTTAGCCAGTTCATGCTGGGGGTGCGACTTTAAACCGGGATATTTAATCCAGGCTATACCGGGATGAGATTGCAGGAATTCAGCAATTTTCATGGCACTTTCCTGGGCGCGATCGATGCGGATTGCGAGGGTTTTAACGCCCCTGATGACCATAAATGCCTGTGTAGGATCCATATTACAGCCCATGTAAACCATTGAATGCCTTATCTTTTTGTACAATTCTGGGCCTTTGGTTACAATTATGCCGCCTACTATATCGGCATGGCCATTGATGAATTTTGTAACGGAATGAAGTACTACATCAGCACCCAAATCCAAAGGTTTTTGCAGGTAAGGTGAGCAGAAAGTGTTATCGACGACCAGGATCAGGTTATGATCTTTGGCTATTTTAGCGCAAGCTGCAATATCCGTAATCTCCATGGTTGGGTTTGCAGGCGTTTCGATATACAATACCTTGGTATTGGGTTTTATTGCGGCAACAATATTTTCAAGTTTTGAGGTATTCACAAAACTGGCTTCTACACCAAAACGCGAAAAATCCTGTTCCAGCACTCCCCGTGCAGGACCATACACCGCATCGGAACTTACTATATGGCTTCCTGCACCAAGTAATGCCATATAAACACTGCTTATGGCACCCATTCCTGAACTTGTTGCAATGCCATTATGACCATTTTCAAGTGCTGCAATATTTTTCTCAAGGGCGTTAATGGTTGGATTGCCGATACGGGTATAGATATACCCATCACTTTTGCCCGAAAAGCAATCTGCTCCTTCCTGTGCGGTCTTGAATCTGAAAGTGGAAGATTGGTAAATCGGAACGGTGGCGCTTCCAAACTCGTCGTCGAATGCTCCAGCATGAATTAATTTGGTGTTAAAACCTTTGTCTTTTGTTTCCATTTAGTACTATGTTTAATTAAAATTTTATTCCTTTTCGCGCTAGTACACATTTAGTGCAATAGTGCATGATTTCTTTCAATTCGTTAGCCACATCAGCTATTTCAAAAAGCTCTGTCAGGGACCCACCGGCCGGTGAGTTCTGTCCAAATGCATCAGTTATTTTTTCTTTTCCATTCCGCAAGTATAAATAGTCAAATCCATTATGCACGACCATGGGTTATAATTTCAAAGGCTGATTCAATTTCATGTACTATTTCCGAATCAGGAGCCCATTCCGCAATACTTTTGCAATTCACCATAGCCTCGACCACCCCGGGATCGAAAGGAAGTTTACCGGCAATGACAATACTGGTTTCCTTGCAAAAAGCGGTGATTTGCCCCGCTAATTCCATGTTCAGGTCGTATTTATTAATGATAACCCATGTTTTCAGGTTGAACTTCGAGGTAATTCCGACCGTTCTTTTCAGATCAAGTAAACCTGAAATAGTTGGCTCGGTTACTATTACCACGTGGTTAACTCCTGTAATTGTGGAAATTACAGGGCACCCAATTCCGGGAGGTCCATCAATAATAATAGTATTGAGATTATGCTGTTTTGATAATTGTTTAGCCTTATCACGGACTATATTGACCAGCTTTCCTGAATTTTCCTCACCGGGAGCCAAACGGCCATATACCATTTCCCCGTTGCGGAAAGAGCCGGAATACATCCTGCTTTTATCATTATCTACCATTGAAATAGCCTCAAAGGGGCAAATCCTTGCGCACAGTTTACACCCATCGCAAGTTGTTCCAGAAATAACTACTTTGCCGCCGGTATACGAAATGGCATTGAAACGGCAATAGTTTGTGCAAAGTCCGCAATTGGTGCACTTTGAATAATTAATTATCGCTTTTTGTCCACCGATATAAATCTGTTCTTCTTCGTGAGCGGGGTTAAAAAGAATATAAAGGTTGGCGGCATCCACATCGCAATCGGCAAGCACCACTTTTTCGGTCGTTGTGGCAAATGCCGCGCTGATGCTGCTTTTCCCTGTTCCTCCCTTACCGCTGATTACTGCTATTTCCATGTTTTAACGTATTGAATGGAACATGTCAGTAAGTTCATCCTGCCATTCCGGGTAAAATTTTGCCACTATTTCACCTTTAGAGTAATGCGAAGCAATTGCTTTATCAAAAGGTATTTCCATCAGCAGCGGGATGTTTTCCTGAAGCAGGTATAAATAAATTGCATCATCCCCAAGCCCGGCGCGGTTCACGATTACGCCACACGATTTATGCATGGTTTTAAGTGTTTCGACCGATTGTTTCAGATCGCTGAGGCCAAAAGGCGTTGGCTCGGTAACCAGGATCACGTAATCGGCCCCGGCAACTGTTTGGATAAACGGACAGGAAGTCCCCGGAGGAGAATCCATAATAATAATCCCGCTTTTGCCTGAAACTTTTTCTGCTTCCTTAATTGCTGCCTTAGTGACCGAAACGGGCGAAAACACGCCTACTTTCATCCGGGCTTCGATAACGGCTGCTTGACTGCTGAAAGAATACCGGCTTACCGTTCCGAGCGATTCATCTTTTTCGCTGATGGCGCCGTAATTACAGGCAACCGAACAGGCGCCGCAACCGTGGCACAAATCCTCAATTACCTTTATGATTTTAGCGGGAGGCAGTATGAAAATGGCATTGTAACTGCAATATTCATGGCACTTTCCACAAAAAGTACATTTGCTTTCATCAATTACGGGAACTTTTTGAGTAATATCGTATGTTGTTATGTGGTCACCGTTTATAAATACCAATACATTGGGTTCCTCGGCATCACAATCCACCAATGTCACCTTGTAATCCAATTGCTGAAGAGCGTAAAACAAGTTAGTGGAAACCAGTGTTTTACCGGTTCCGCCTTTCCCACTGGCAATGGCAATCTTTATCATTGGTATTAAATTTGTTTTTTAAGTTTCACAATATGGTTTAGCGAACCGTGATTTTTAATTTCATCAACTATACTTAAACCGGACTTATCAACCAGGTATGGAATGCCACCGTTGGCCACATAATTCCTGAAATTCCGGTAGTGATCTTTCCCGGCTGCAAACTCAATCGCCCGGCTGAAAAAGCCTTTAAAATTATCGGGGCGAGGCACCAGGTAATCGCCGATGATAATTGTATCAGCTATTGCAGAAAGCTGATATAGCAATTCAATACGCTCATTTTCGGCTATCTCATGAATTACAAAAGTTATCAGCGCATAATCGAAATGCCTTTTTTTGGACATCAAACCGTTCAGGCTAGTGTGTTCAAAATTTACTTTCTCGTTGGGCTGTTTAGATAAATTAAGCTGTGATTGATCGATATTTCGTTTGGATAGGTCAATTCCCAAAACCGATTTACATTTGCCGGAAACGGCAAAAGAAAAACGGCCTGTTCCACAGCCTACATCAATAATGGACGAACCAAGGTCTATTATATCAATGATCTGATCAAACAAATCATCCTGGTTTGGCGCAATAAACCTGTCGTAAAACCAGCCATCGTACCAGTGATTTTTATTTTCAGACATATGTTTGCGATAATTTGCGTAATATGTTCATTTGTTTTGGCCTGTTTGATTCCGGATTAATCATAATCCAGACGGGTTTTCTCATCTGTAAGTGTTGGCTGGATGGCTTCCTTCAAGAAATCGCTGCTCCATGTATTAAGGTTGACATGGGTAAGGAAGTATTTCTGAGGAATAGGATGTGTTCCGAAAACGACATTCATTCCATATTTTTCAGGGATAAACTTTTCAAAATGCTCCATATACGGGCATGGAGGATAACCAACCAAAAACCCGGTTGCAAAGTGTATATGCGTTACGCCGTTTTTCTTCATTTCCTCGGGCGCGTATTCAATATTTCCGCCCGGGCATCCGCCGCAGGTTGTAAAAGCCGCAATTTCAGCATCCTGATCTTTATATACCGAAAAGGCTCCTTCGCGGCTGGCAAACGAGCGAAAGCATTTGCCACCGGCACAGGTATGATAGCGGTCGCAGATAATTATTCCTATTTTGATTTTATCCATTTTGATATTTTTAATTTTAAAGAAGTGCTTAGTGCCTGGTACTTAGTGCTTAGCATTCTGAATTGCCAGATGTGAGCCTAAAGATGATTTCTCAATCAAGCAAACTCTAAACTGAGCACTATGCACTATGCACCATGCACCATACCCCTAAGCACTTTGCACTATGCACCAATCTTTTAATAATCCAACGCCAGTATTCGCCCTTTTGTGAAATTGAAAAACTTATCTTTCTGAGCAACCTGAATGCCTTCCATAAGGTCTTCGGGTTTAAAACCGGCTACTGTCAAACATGTGGGACAAGCATAAATACCGACATTGTTGGCAAGCAGTTCTTTTATATATGCCTGTGCTGATGAAAAATCCGAAAAATTCAGGTCTTTGGCACCTTTGACTAAAAGTTCCACGGCATGAATGTCACAGTAAACAAGAACATCCTTGTCTTTTGACATGAGTACGGCCATTTTCAAAGGCATTAAAATGCGGTGAGGATCGTTGTAACTCTCGGTAATATGGATAAACACACCATCGCGCACGCTATCAGAAACGGCAACGGTATTTGCTTCTGTGCCGGCGCCTTCAACAACTTTTGGTTGTTGGTTGCACGACACCAGTATTAATCCAAAAATGGCAAGCAGTGCTAATTTTTTCATAATGATTTAGATTTAGGGTTAACTAACAATGATTGAAACAGGTATTACAGATTCAATTTTAAATTATTCTGATTAAAAACCACAACACTTCCTTTCTTAACATTCAGCACTTCGCCAATCACATCGCATTTTACCATCAGTAGGAAAAACAAACGCGGATCACGCTCGCTGATCAGTCCTTCGAGGTTTCCCTGGCCTTTTGATATGATTAAATCGGCTGAGTTATACACTTCAAGAAATTCGCTGCTGCACTGGCTCAAAACCGTTGACGGGGCATCGTATCCATTTGAAATTACATCAGCAACCAAATCAATCCCGATTTCCCGGGCGTCTTTCAGCGTTGCATCATTCAGTACCGGGGCACCTCTTACAGCGTAAACCACATGTTTGTGTGCGATGGTTTCGAGGAATAATTTGTCGAAAACAATTTCGCCTGCATTATCGCCGAGGTACAAAATGTTTTTTGCCTCCTGAATTTTATGCATCAACAAGGCTGAATCATCAATTGCAAAATCAACATGCATTGCTTTGTGAATCGTTTCATGAACATCAAATTCCTGATCAGTGCCATAATCCATAATATTGCCGGCAATGGCCATGCGTAACGAAAGGCTGAAAGGATTGGCCGAAGCCAGCACTTTGGGCTTCCATTGCTTGTACAATTTCAATGCGATCTTGTTACTTTTCTCTTTTTCCTTTAAATAAGGATCAGTTATTCCATTCATATCCCGGAATTTATGTAGCAATTCCCGCTGAATCAAAGGCGTAATTTTATCTTCACCATTATCCATTAAACGATCAAAAAAGGCACAAAATTCCAATGACTGACAACCTGTTAAAGGAAATTTTTTTAGAAGCTTGTCATAGTTATTTGTAAAGCAGGTTTTGCAACGATCATCCATTTTTAGAACTTAGTTTAGTTAGTACGAATAATAAAATGAGTTAAAAATGAGTTTTGCCCACGCTAACCCCTTGATCCCCGTAGGGGAAAGTCCTTGCGCACAGAAGATTGAGTTTTGCCTGCCAAACCTACAATTAAAGAAAATGAGCATTTTTGCGTAAAATGATAAGTTTTCTTAGTGACACTAGTTATGGTGATGTCCGTGATCATGATCTTCGGTGCCATGATTGCAGTAGTTGGCACTCAACTGCAAATTGCCGGCAATAAAATCGGTAACCAACTCCTTTGCTGTTTTGGTGGGCGCACCTACAAAGGCGTTGATATTCTGCTCATTGAACAGCATAATTGCTTGTTGCCCCATGCCACCTGCTATTACATCGGTTACACCAAACTGGGCAACCCAGCGTGGGTAAAGTCCTGGTACATGTTCGGGTGGTGTAACTTCTTTAACATCGGTAATTAAACCATCTTTAACTTCAACGATGGCAAATTGCTGGCAATGCCCGAAATGAGCGCATAAGACACCGTCTTCCAACGGAATGGCGATACATTTATTCATGATTTTATGTATTTGAAAAATTTTGTAAAAAGGAGGGGCAGTTTACCCCTCCTGTGTTTTTTAGTTTCCACCTCTGAAACGGTTCTTACGTCCCAATCCCTGCCCCATCCCACCTCTTCCTCTTCCGGATCCCATTCCTCTTCCCATGCCCATGCCTCTTCCTAATAAATCTTCAGGAAGTTGAGCTTCAGTTTTGCTTTCAGTTGTTTCTTCGTTGGTTGCTTCAATTGCAGCTTCTGCTTTTTGCTGGTTAGCACCAAAATTGGTACAACGACCCATTCGGCGACCGGTCAAGGAACCTTGTCCCATTGGACCTTTTTGATTTAATCCTGGCATAATTGCCTCCTTTTTTTATAATTGTTAATACTATTTTAACCGGTTTTTATCCGGTTTTCTTTTATCTTGTTCCAAATCCTTTCAGTTAAGCCGATAACTAAAACTACAACCAACCCAATTATTGCGTTTTTAATTTTATCATCTGACTTTTCATTCGCCGAAGGATTACAATTGCCCATTCTTCTTCCGGTCATTGAGCCTTGCCCAACCGGACCGGTTTGATCATAACTTGGCATAATAACCTCCTCTTTTAAAATTGTTAATTTATTGTTGCCCGCTACGCAGACGCTTTCCTTTTCCTTTTCCTTTTCCTTCACCTTCGCCTGCCGCTGATTTACGGCGGGTTCCCAGTCCTTTTCCCAGTTTCTTTAATTTTTCTTCAGCGGGTGTTTCGTCGCATTTTCCTAATTTACGACCCGAACCGGAACCTGTTCCGATGGGACCTGTACCATCTAGTTTTGACATGATTTCTACTTTTAATGGTTCAACATGGCAATTATTTCATTGATTTTCTTTTCAGGATCTTTTATTACGATCATCTGAATTTTAAGACTGTCGAGCAGGGATTTTATTTTCATCCCGAATTCGCCCGAAACAATTTTGTTAACGTTGCGTGAGGCAACCAGTTGAACTGCTGCCGGGCCTGCTCCCTCTTCAGCTTCCTTGTTTGGGTTTGGAATAAATTCGGTTGACTTGCTTTCGGTATCGAAAACAACAAAGTAAGCACAGCGTCCGAACCGTGGGTCGATGGTTGATTCCAATGTATTTCCTGTTGATGTGATAGCTATTTTCATTTAATCAGGTTTTAGTGAATTTTAGTTGTTCTGCATTTATGTGTTCCTTTTCTTCTCATAACGGTGTTGCACATGGAGCAAACGTGCCGGATACAAGGCTTTCCTTTTTCGTGTGAATGCTCAAATCCGCAATGCGGACAAAAGCAAATGCTATCGCTATTATGTTCAGCATCAAATTCATTAATTGTATTGTCATAATCGAAACCAATAACTTGCCTGCTGTTGCACAAAGGACATGCTGTGATTTCTTTTTCACGCTCAGTATTATTGAAAAAACAGTCGCAATTTTTACACCGGTACCAGTCGCTGTCAAAGTAAACTTTTCCGCCTTCGATGCTTATCTGCCTGCCTTCGACAAAAGCTTTGGCGATTTTTTGACGGGTAACTGCATAAATCCGTGTAAAAGTTGGCCGCGAAACACCCATTATTCCCGATGCCTGATGATGGTTATACATATCGTAATCACATAACCTTAATGCTTCATACTCCTCATACAACAAAAATACCGGTTCAGAATTCTGCTTATCCACGTCAGGACCATAAGGCTTGAAACCATTTATAACAGGAGGGTTAAGTACTTTTCGGAGTCGGGTTATACGAGGCGGCATATTTTTAATTGAGCATTTGTTCACTGCAAAGTTAGTGAACATATGCTCATTTTCCTAATTTTTTATATATTTGCAGAAAAATAAATGCGATGAACGAACGAAAAAGCAGATCAGAAACCATTCAGACACGAATAATTTTTCCCGCTGATTTAAACGACCGTAATATTGTGTTCGGA
>JBBSDG010000111.1:0-11299 GCA_038249635.1 Bacteroidales bacterium
AACCGGAATATGAAATTGAACTCAGGAAAAATATTCAGAATTACGTTGAGAGTATTGCTCGGTTTACTGAGTTTCATACTGTTGATTGTGCTCCTGGTTTTCCTGCTTATCCGCACTGAAAAAGGACAGAATATTATCCGAAAGCAAGCTGTCACTTATCTTTCCAATAAAATCAAAACTCCTGTTTCGATTGGAACCCTGAAATTCAATTTACTAAACCACATTGAAATACAAGGCATTACGATTCAGGATCAATCGAAACAAGTATTGCTGCATGTGGGTAAGTTCGAAGGCAATTACCATTTGCTTGATTTGTTGAATAATGAAATAAGTATCAGCAAAATTTCCATAGATACACTGGATTTCAAGATGACCCGGGCGCTGAATGATTCCGTTTTCAATTTTGATTTTATAATCAGGGCTTTTGCAGGACCACCTACAACGAAGCCTTTAGATACCACATCAGGAAATCCGTTTACTTTTAACTTTGGCGAACTTACTGTCAGACAGTTGCATTTTGTTATGGATGACAAAAAAGGGCGGCAGGTTCATGATGTGAAATCGAATCTTATTTCCATAAATGTAGATAAACTCGACCTGCAAAACCAGGTTTATGCAATTAAGAGTTTTGATACTGAAGGGCTTACTGCCAAACTGGATATCGGCTCATCGGAAACTGAAACTGCTACAGTAAGTGAAGGCCCGTTTCCAAAAATCAGCATTGGAAAAATATCTCTTCTAAATAATAATTTCTCCGTTTCAATGCCGGGTTCCGGCTTCCATTCAGAATCAAATATTCACGATTTTAATGCCCAAGATTTTGCCTTTGACCTGAATAAGAATTTGGTTGATTTAAAAGAAATAGTGATAGACCGGCATCAAAGTAAAATTCTGATTCAGTCAGTTCCGATCCAGCCGGTTATCCCAAAAAATGAAGCTGTTGCAAATACAGTAAGTGTTCCTTATACTGTTAATGTTGGCAGTATTAAGCTTACTGAAAATGATTTGAAATATGATAAAGGAACAAAGGTATTTAAGCTTTCATCCGATTTCAATACGGACCATATTCACATGGAACAGCTGCAACTTGCGATAGCTGATTTTTCCATGGTTGGTTCAACAATAAAGGGAACCATTCAACAATTTAAGGGGAAAGAGCAAAGCGGGTTAGAAATACAGCAGCTGAAAAGTGGATTTTCTTATGCCGATACAGGCGTAAATTTCAATCAACTTGTGCTGAAAACGCCATATTCAACTATTGACGGTAATTTCAAGATTACTTATAAATCCATAGATGATATCAGTAAAAATCCAGGACAGCTGGGTTTTGATATTAACACAAAGCAAATACTGATAAGCAGCAAGGATATGCGTCATTTCTCAAAAATGGCGGGCAATAACCAGGAAATCAGAAACCTGATGGCAAACGACATTTACCTCGAAGGCAAAGCGACTGGAAAAGTTGCCGATTTGGCTATCGATAAGCTAAAACTAAAAACCAGGGACATCACATTTTTTGCATCAGGAAAAATTGCCGGTCTTCCCGATCCTGATCATTTGCAGGCAGAAATAAACCTCCACGAATTCAGCGGTACTGTAAAAGATTTATCTGCTCTTTTACCTGATGGTAGCATCCCTCCTACTATCGCGGCAAATGAGAGCTTTAATTTTAACGGAAAACTTGATGATAACAAAGGAGCTTACACGTTCGACCTGGCCATGATGAGCAGTGCCGGAAACATGACAGTGGACGGCAAAGTAATCCAGTTGAAAAGCGCTGACAAATTATCATATGATGTTCATGCACAGTCAGATGGACTTAGGCTCGACAAGATACTGATGGATACTTTGTACGGTAATACTTTATTTGATATTCGTGCCAACGGGAAAGGGATCAGTACCGAAACTGCGGATGCTAAGTTTGGAGCAAGTATCCCTGAAATTTATTTTAAAGGATACAATTATAAAAGCATTGATTTAAGCGCGGTTATTTCGGCATCTGTGATTGATGCTAACTTAACCATCCGCGACAGCGCCTGCAATACTGAACTTGTTGCCAGGTATTCTCTTGACAGTCTGCATCCTTTGCTTCAGGCAACTGCGGATATTAAAAAAATTGATCTTCGACGGCTAAAGTTTACATCTGATTCGCTGCAATTGAAGGCGGTTGTAACGGCAGACTTAACGAACGCGAATGCAAAACACATAAACGGAACTGTGCTTATCCCAAATATGGTGATGACCTATGGCAAACATGCCTATCCTTTTGATACGATAAGTCTGAATGCCGTTAATATTGATTCCTCTCAGATGATTTCCTTCCGCTCACCTTTCCTTGATATAGATATGGACGGAGCGTATGAACTGGATGTGCTTCCCGAAGTGGCTCAAAACCTGCTTATCGACTACATCAGAGTCAAGCCGCCAATCCAGACAATTATCGAACCTGCATTTGCAGAGATTAAAGGAGAACTTCGCTATAATCCCGTATTTCAGGCTTTTATGCCCGGATTAACGTCAATGGAAAACATAAAATTTACGGGCGATATGGACACCCGAAAAAAGGAACTAAATATTAACATTGATGTCCCGAAGGTGATCTATTCCGACTATGTAATCGGCAATACTTCTTTTATATTTAAAACAATCCGTGATACACTAAATTACAAGCTTAGCACGGCCGGATTACAAAGCGAGTCATTCAGGCTCAACCGTTCCATTATCAGTGGAAATGCCAAAGCCGGAATCGTAAACTGGAACATCAAATTACACAATAAACCCGACAAGCTTCAATATGACCTTGCCGGCCAGGTATCTAATGATATCGGAAAAACTGTTTTACAATTTGCAGAAAACCAGCTGATTAATTTCAATAAATGGACAGCAAATGCGGACAACAGAACTGAATACAGCAAAGAGAGAATGTATTCGAACCTTGAAATATCGTCGGGATCAAAGAAATTAATCTTGCAAAGCCGGGATTCGGGAAACGGGTTACCAACGAATTTAAAACTGATTGATTTTCCCATTAGCACCATTACAAAAATGATCGGTTCAGATTCTACGCTGGCGGAAGGCATTATAAACGGAGAAGCCAGCCTTATCAATATGAATCCACTCAGGTTCTCAGCCAATTTCAAAGTCGATAGTCTTAGTGCCATGTCGGTTAAATTGGGAACTCTGGATGCAAAAGTAAGCAATGATCCGGGAACCGGATACAAAGGCGAAATAAACCTTAATGGAAATGAAAATGAGTTAGACATTAACGCTTCCTATTCTGAGCAAGGAGCTATTAATGGCAAGCTGGATATCACAAAATTTAATGTTCAGGCTTTGAATCCGTTCCTGAAATCCATAATCCGCGGAATACAGGGTTCTGCTGATGGAAATATAGCAATTACAGGTACCATAGCAAAACCTGTGGTGAACGGAGCTTTGAATATCCACAATATCCAGGGCAGCTATCGCGAATACAATACTTTCTTCAAAATTCCGGAAGAAAAAATACTTTTTAACAGCAACGGCATTGCACTTAACAATTTAACAATCAACGACAGCCTTGGTAATACGGCAAATGTGAACGGTCTTATTCAAACAACCGACTATCGGAATTACAATTATGATCTGAAAATAAAAACGGATCATTTCATGGCAATGAACACAAAGACCTATCCTGAACAGGAAATTTACGGCCCGGCATTCATTACTTCCAACCTCAAAATTACCAGCGCAGGCAATACTTTAATGGTTGCTGGCAATGTTAAAGTTGACGATAAATCGGTTATGAATATCGAAATGAACAATATGGATACAACAGTTGCAAACAATTCCGGAATTATTGTTTATGTAAATTCGCTGCAATCGGCAGACAGTATAATATTCCATGCTGTTAAAACGGAACTGTCGAAAAATGCTGTTACATCCCAGGTGGGATTAGCGATTAACCTCGAAATGACCAAAACATCCAAGCTCAATATTTACCTGGATAAATCAGGAGGCGATTTCATGAAAGTTGCCGGGGATGCAAACCTTACCGTCAATCAGTCGCCCGGAGGTCAGATGATCATGCAGGGAAAATTTACCATCGACAACGGCGAATACCAGATGACCATCAGCCAGGTTATTAAACGAAAATTTAAGGTTCAGAAAGGGAGTTCTCTATCATGGAACGGATCGCCAACGGATGCCGATATTGATTTATCCGCCCTGTATAATGTGCAAACCACGGCCGAATCCATTTTAGCAGGTTCGCAGGTTGAGAATAAAGGAGCGTCAAAACAAAGACTGCCATTTGAAGTGTACCTGTATCTGAAAAGCAAACTGATGCAACCTGCCATTAGCTTCAAGCTTGATATGCCGGCTAAAGATCAGAATGCTTTTGACGGAGTAATTTATTCAAGGATAAAGCAAATTAACCTGAATGAATCTGAACTCAACAAACAGGTTATGGGTTTACTTCTGTTTAACCATTTTGTTCCTGCCGATCCGCTGACACCCGGTTCCGGATCAACAGCACTGTTCAACTACGAGTCGGCTGCACGTAGCACTGCCGGAAGCATAATTTCATCACAATTGAACTCACTGATTGCATCAAAGATCAAAAGTGTAAATCTTGACTTCGTAGTGGATTCGAAAGCGGATTATACTACAGGCGCTAAAACCAATGCAACAGACCTTACGGTTAATGTAAGCAAATCACTTTTTAACGAACGTACGACAGTTTCGGTAGGCAGTACATTTGCGCTGGAAGGTTCCGACCAGCACAGGCAAAGCACTTCGGGACTTGCCGGTAATTTTATTGTAGAATATAAATTAACCGCTGATGGTCGCTACCGGGCTAAAGTGTACCGGAGAGACCAGTATGAAACGGACAATTCAGGGCAGGTTGTGCAAACAGGCGTAAGTTTTGTTGTATTTTTCGATTTCAACAAATACCGCGATATTTTTAAAAAGACCAAAGAAACGGGCATAAAATGATAAAAACCAGGCAAAAAGGTTCAGGCTTCGTAAAGCTGTTCGCTGCATCCATACTTATGATGCTGGTTTCGTCGTGCAATATTTACCGGTATGTTCCACCTGATGATCATCTTTTTGCCGGCTCTAAAATAAAATTCGATAAAAGGCAAAAAAATGAAAGCGAGATAAAAACTGTTCTTTTCTCAAAAATATGGCCCATTCCAAACAAAAGGATCATCGGAATTCCTTTTTCGCTTATAAGTTACAGCATCAGCAAACCGTCAACGGGAAAAGGAATAAACAATTTGCTACACGAAAAAATTGGATCTCCACCCGTGCTTTTGAGCCAGGCAAATCCTGCTGATATGAGACGAAGAATGGTTTCGCAGTTGAAAGATCTGGGATATCTTAAGGCTGAAGTCCACGACAGCGTTTTGACTCATAAACGAAAAGGGTACATTAATTTCAGGATTGCTGCAGGTATGAGGTACACGATCGACAGCCTTATTTACCTGGCTGACAGCAGTAAATTATCCAAAGCAATTGCGGTTTCTACGGTGCATACACTTCTTAAAAGAGGAGAACCTTTCACCCTCGATCTCGTAAAAGCCGAACGCGAACGCATTGATCTTGAATTGAGAAATGCAGGTTACTTTTATTTTGTTCCTGATTTTCTGGTACTTGCTGCCGACACAAACCATATCGACCGGGTTTATGTTAGCATAGTGGTAAAGCCTGACGTTCCGGATGCGGCCAGGAAAGCATATACTATTAACAACTTTACTATTTATTCAGATTACAATTCCGATCAGGATTCCATTCTTCGCACCTTACCAGCAAAGCAGGATGAAGGATTTAAACATGTGGATCCTTTAATCCGGTTTAAACCGGTACTTTTCAGGGAAAATATAGTGATGAAAGAAGGCGATTTGTACCGATATAACAATTACAGAACCACCGTTCAGCGGATAGTGAACCTGAATAATTTTAAGTTTATAAATTCAACTTTCACTCCTGTTGACTCCACCGGCAAACCATCACTGGATGCTTCATTATTCCTTACACCCTATACCAGGCACTCGCTTCAGGCCGAAATAGGCGCCTATTCCAAATCGAATAATTATGCCGGATCCGAAATCGAACTAAAAACAACCAACCGCAACTTACTTCATACAGGTGATCATATTGAACTAAATGTTTCGGCCGGTTTTGAATTCCTGATCCGAAACAAGGGAAATAAATATTTTTCGAATCGAAATTTAGCCAGTTCGGTTAATTTTTATACACCTCATTTTTACCTGCCTTTCCGAACCAGGATGAATGATTCGGAATTTATTCCCCTGAACAAAATCTCTGCCTCTGCCGAGTACCTTCGCAAACCAAAGCTTTATACCACGCGGTCGTTGCGGCTTTCGTACGGTTACATCTGGAAAAGCGGCAGATACTGGGACCACTCATTCGATCCCCTGGTTGTTAATTTAGTGAATCCCACCAATATTACAACCAAATACAACAGCACGCTTGCCGCTGACCCGACTCTTGCCAAATCATTTGAAAAACAGTTTATTGTTGGTGGCGAGTACACTCTTAACTTCAACAACCTGAATTCGGGATCAACATTAATCCGCTTTTATAACAGTTTTGCAATCAATGTTTCGGGAAACTTATTGAGCCTTTTTTACCTGAAATCGGCAGGTAGCGAAAGCCAGAATAATTTATTCGGGATTCCTTATGCACAATACCTTATGTCGAGCAATGATTTCAGGGTTTATATACAGCCTGATAAAAGAAATACCTGGGTTAACCGCCTGTTTATTGGTTACGGGTATGCTTACGGCAACAGTGAAATAATGCCTTATATAAAACAGTTTTTTATAGGTGGAAGCAACAGTTTGCGTGCGTTCCGCAACGGAACACTGGGCCCGGGAAGCTATACCGATTCATTAATTAAAACCCAGGCAGTGCAGGCAGGAGAAATAAAATTTGAATGCAACACCGAATACAGGTACAAGCTGATGAAATACCTCAGCCCGGCTGTGTTTGCCGATGCGGGCAATATCTGGTACCGAAATACACAGCCCAATATGCCGGGCAGCGGATTTTCGCGCAACTGGTTTAAGGAACTTGCCGTTGATGCTGGAGTCGGCTTAAGGATTGACGCATCAATTCTGGTTTTCCGTCTCGATATTGCCATACCCCTACGAATTCCTTCCCTGCCCGACGGACAGCGATGGGTTACTAAGGATATTAACGTTGGCGACAAGCAATGGCGCAAGGATAATATAGTATGGAATATCGCGTTTGGATATCCGTTTTAAAGTTTTAAAAGGATTGTTGATATCTGATTTTATTGCATACATTTGATATGAAATTGCATTGGTGTTTATTGTAGATATCCATACAATATTGGAAGTATGAGTATGGATTGTTATTATTTCAAATTATTCATAATGCTTAAAAACCGAACTACAGATGAAAACAAGAATCGTTTTTTCTTTGCTATTTCTTCCAATTTTAATTTTTGGACAAATCACAAATCATTTTGACCATTTGGATTCGAAATGGAATGTTGCGTACACATTCCCTGCCGCTAATCAGCAAAATCCAAACTTTGTTGCGACAAAGACAACGATTTATGGTTATCAGGGTGACTCTATAATCGATAACCAACTGTGGTTTAAAATGTATGCGACAAATGACTCTGGCTTCAAAAGTAATCTCGTGTATCGTGGGTTAACCAAGACAGAAAACAACAGGGTTCTTTATCTTGATATTTTAAACCAGATTGACACCTTGTATGATTTCAACCTGAAATTAGGTGATAGCGTTCTTTTTAACCTTAACGGCAAGTATCCTGAAAAAATTCCAATAACATCAGTTGACAGTATACAAATAAACGGAGAATTTTACAAGCGAATTAAATTTGCCGAACCAAGAATGAATGCATTCGATGCACTTAATGAAGTTTGGATTGAAGGAATTGGCAGTATCCATGGTCCGTTATTCCCAAATTTCCCAGTAAAATTCAGCGAAGAAATGCCCGATTCGATGTTACTTATTTGCTCAACTTCGAACAATCAACATTTTTGGGGAAATCCATCATATACAAGCTGCTATGTTAATATTGTTCTCGGTTTGCAGGGCCATGCAAGTAAAGAAGTTAAAATATATCCAAATCCATTTTCCGAAAATATATTCATAGAAAACAGCAGTAAAGAAAATTTAGACATATCTATATCAAATGGCTTCGGGCAAATCATTAGCAAGATGAAAATGAGAACTGATAAAATGACTGTAGACCTTTCAACAATGAAACCAGGTGTTTATATCTTTACTATAATTAATCAATCCGATAAAACAACCACAAAACTGATTAAAAACCACTAATAACCTACATCTATGAAAAAGGCAATTATAATATTATTTTTCTTCTTCCCTTTTATTGCAAATTCACAAGTTTGGATTAGCAATGGCGCTATTTGGCATTACGAATGGTCTGGAGTTGGATATGGTGGATTTGAAAGAATTGAATATGCTAAAGATACGTTGATTGACAATAAACTATGCAACAAACTGGTTCCAATCAATTATCAATTTACTTATAATCAAAATCATGAAATTGTATCACTAGGACATGATACTCTGAAAAGTCATTTTACCTACGTTAGTGGCGATACTGTATTTCATTTTGTAAATGGAAAGTTTAATGTGTTATACAATTTTGGTGCAAAACCAGGAGATACCTGGAATATTGGAGTCGATACAAATGTGTTTAAGTGTTCTAAGTCTATTGTGAAAGTTGATAGTATTGGTACAATGGTAATTAATGACATAACCTATAGGTGGATTTCATTAAGTACGCTTCCAAATTCAAGTATGGGATTGTATGGAAAAGTAATAGAACGTTTTGGCGCGATACAGGGTTATCTGTTCCCAACCGAAATAAATTGTGATCCCTACATTGCCATTGACTTTAATTACTATAATTTTAGTTGTTTTCAAGATAATAATTTTCAAATCTATAATGTTATAAACAAGGATTGTGAATACCTGTTAACCGAAGGCATTCCGGAAATTGAGAACAATTTTAGTATTTATCCAATACCTACAAAGGGGAAGTTGTATATCTCTATGGAATCTAACACCGAGTTATACATCAGAATATTTGCAATTACAGGAAAAGAGGTCTATTCTCAGCATACCTTCGCAAAAGAGATAGATTTATCTAATTTTAATGCCGGAGTCTATTTTTTAAGAATTGATGACAAATACAAAAAAACAATTGTAAAGAAAATTGTAAAAATGAATAACTAACACCAACGTAAAACACAAGAATAAAATATAACTATGTCCCTCTACAAAACCCTCCAACAAGCACGAACCGAAGAAGATGTTAAAGATGCGTATATAAAAGCGCTTGGACTGAAAGGGTATTCGAAAAACCTGGTGGATATACAAACCAGGGAAATATGGTTCGAGGCGAAGCATAACGCCAGGCAATCGAGTTATGCCATGTTTACGCAACTGATGCATTATGTGCAGGATGCGCTGAACAAAGGCGAGTATGTTCCGCCATTTCTGGCGGTAATTGATACGCAGAAAGCGGCCATTATGAAAAGCATGGATGTGCTGCCTTTCCTCGAAAAGAAAACCATTAAATGGGGCAAATCGGCAAGTAGCTATACGCAGGAAGCCTTAGATGCTATTTCGGCGCATATAGGCACTCACTTTGTTTCGTTTAAAATTGGAACGCATGAGGAAGAGTTTATCAGCACTATTAAAAATGCCATTAAAAACGGCGATATTATCCGCACCCAGATTACGCCTGATAACCTGAAACAGGTTTTCGATAAATGGGTTGTGATGATTGGGCGCGAAATAAAAGGCATTTCGGATGAAGATTTTGCATTGCTGTTTTTTGCCGATGTAATGAATGATGGCACGGTATCAACCCATGATAATCTGCCGGCCGAACTATTGCATAAAAACAACGCACCCGTTTTTAGTATGGGCGGGCATAACTATGAATTGGGTAACAAGGAAGGTTACCGGCAGTTTTGGGCAATTTATCACCGTCCGCCAAAAGCCGAATACCGCGACTACCTGCTGGAACGCCGCGACAGCCTTATACCGCTCGACGAACGGAGTTTTAAAGGCGCATTTTATACTCCTTTAAATGTGGTTGATAAAGCCTACGACAAGCTTACCGAAACCCTTGGCGACAACTGGCAGAAGGAATATATTGTATGGGATATGTGCTGCGGCGTGGGCAACCTTGAGGTGAAGCACAGCAACCCCCGCAATATTTATATGAGTACCCTCGACAATGCTGATATTGATGTAATGCGGGCCACCAAAACCTGCGTGGCTGCACAGCGTTTTCAATACGATTATCTGAACGACGATATTACGGAAGATGGGAGGATTGATTACAGCCTGACCAATAAAGTACCGGAAAGTCTGCGGAAAGCGATTGCGGATGGGAGAAAGATTTTGGTATTAATAAATCCGCCGTATGCGGAGGCTGGTACTGGGGTTGATAGTGGCAATAAGGCTGGGGTTTCAACCACAAAACTGACAAAGTTCATGGATGATTTCGGTTTTGCTAAACGAGAATTATTTGCTCAATTTTTAGCAAGAATTTATCGGGAGATCCCTACTGCTACTGTTGCTATGTTTAGCAAATTAAAATATGTAAACTCTCCCAACTTCGAACAATTTCGTGAAATTTGGAACGCAAAGTATCTTGGAGGGTTCGTTGTACATAGTAAGGCATTCGATGGACTAAGCGGTAATTTCCCAATTGGCTTTTTAGTATGGAAAACAGATCAACTATCTAAAAATAGACAACCTATTATTGAAATTATTACTGATGTTTTAAATAAAAATGCACTAGCTATTGGTGAAAAGCGATTTTACAATTTGCCCGCTGACCAATTGTTAACTAAATGGGTCACTAGACCAAGACCCAATAAAACAGACTCATTACCCTTGAAGAATGCAATTTCTCCTGCAACAAAAACTAGAGATATACGAGGCGCATATTGGTCAGACAATGCAATCGGATGTTTGTACGCTCATGCAAGTGATATGCAAAATGCAAATTTAACTGCGTTGTTGTCATCAGGATATAGTAGTCCGGGTGCATTTTTTGTTGTAGAACAAAATCTATGGCAAGTAGCAATAATATTTACAATACGCCTTATTATACCTTAAATCCGCAACAAATAAATTTTAAAGAACAAGCTAATTATTTTTGGGCATTTAGGATATTTTTCGATGCATTTTCAAAAGGATTTGCACTAAATGGTAAAGTTTTTATGGGAAATGGTATCGCAAACTG
>JBBSDG010000112.1:0-11293 GCA_038249635.1 Bacteroidales bacterium
CGGAAGTATTGCTGTAGGAAAAGTTGCTGATTTTACAATTCTAAATACCGATCTTATAAAAGCGCCTGAAAACAAAATACTTATGACAAAAGTTCTTTATACTATTGTAGATGGAAAAACCGTGTATAAAGCCGCTAAATAAACCTTGTTTCTCGCACACTCTCAATCTCTAACTCTCTCACTCAGTCTCTCAGTCCCTCCGTCCTTCCGCCCAAATAACTTTTCAATTAAATTCAAAATCCTTAAAAATATGTCACAGCAAGCAATAGTTACCTGGCAAAGCAATATGGCTTTCGAAGCAACACTTAATGGCCACCAGATTATTATGGATGCAGATGTTTCCGGAGGCGGAAATAACCAGGGTCCAAGACCCAAAATTCTGCTGCTAGCCGGTTTGGGAGGATGCACAGGGATGGATGTAGTTTCAATCCTGGCTAAAATGAAGGTGATTCCCGACAAATTCTGGATGGAGATTTCCGCTGAGATGACTGACGAGCATCCAAAAGTGTATAACCAGATTAAGCTGGTCTATTTTTTTAAAGGGAAAGATCTTGAATTTGACAAACTTGAAAAAGCAGTTAAACTATCCAAAGAAAAATACTGCGGCGTATCAGCCATGCTTTCAAAATCGGCTGAAATGCAAATTGAAATTAAGATCGTTGATTAAGATATTTTATTAGCCGAACTTTTCAGAACATGTAATAATTCGCTGAAAATCATCGCAGTAGCACCCCACATAAATTCACCGCTTACTGCAAATCCCGGTGCATCAACTTCAACATTGTTTTTAAAACGCAGTGTCCTGTTAACGATTTTTTCATAACTGATTTCGTTGAAAACATCAATTTCAATAATCCTTTGAACTTCAAAAGGGTTAGGATGAAATACTGGACGATGTGCACAATATGCAATGTAGGGGTAAATGATGAAGTTGCTGGGAATCACATAAAAACGGCTCAACTGACCAATGACTTCCAGCTCCGAAGGAATGATTCCTATCTCTTCCTGAGCTTCGCGCATGGCTGTATATTTAAAATCAATATCTGATTTTTCAGTTTTTCCACCTGGAAGACTTATTTGTCCTGAATGAGTACCATCATATTCATTTCTTAAAATCACCACAGTGTGCAAATGGTTCATATAAGGATATAAAATAATAAGGACAGCACTTTCCCTGGCATTTGAGGGATGAGGTAAAGTTTTCAGATCATGAATCCGGATTTCGGGAGCCAGCTTTACATGGGCATCTAAACCTGGAAGATCCAGTAATAAATCAGCTTTAAGCTGATCAATAAAGATTCTAATTGGTTGATTTGAGTCAAAAAAATGATTCATTCAAAAAAAATTAAACTACTTGTTAAACTTAACATGGAGTAGTATTGTTTCTAATTGATAAGATTTATTTTACCAAAAGAATTAAACTTATTCTTACAGTAAGTATTATCTTTGCAATATTAGTAAAAATCATGAAAAAGCAGCAACTTAAATCTTCAGACTCGGTCTCCGAACTGTTAACCAGTCGGAAAGAGCTGATCCTTTTCAACGATGACGTAAATTCATTTGATTTTGTGATCGAAAGCCTGGTCGAAGTTTGTGATCATGATCCGGTTCAGGCTGAACAATGTGCACTTGTAGCGCATTTCAAGGGAAAGTGCGGCATTAAATCTGGCTCATTAACTGAGTTGACTCCAATGAACAATGAACTCAACAACAGGGGGATATCCACTGTTTTAGCTTAATTATATAAAATTTTATGAAAAAATTATTCAGAAATCTGTTTGTTATTTTACTGGGAACCACAATTATTTCGTGTGCAACAGTCCCTATAACCGGTCGTAAACAGCTTAAACTACTTCCTGACAGCCAGATCATGGCAATGGGTCAGTCGAATTATGCATCTTTTTTAAAGGAAAATCCTGCAGTTTCGCCTCCAACAAGGCAATCTGCCGAGGTTACGGCTGTCGGAATCCGGATTAGTAAGGCCGTTGAAAAATACCTGAAAGACAATGGACTATCGAAAAAGATAGAAGGTTACAAATGGGAATTTAATGTTGTTGACAGTAAGGATGTGAATGCATGGTGTATGCCTGGCGGAAAAGTGGTGGTTTACACCGGAATATTGCCTCTTACTAAAGATGATGCAGGTCTTGCAGTAGTGATGGGTCACGAAATAGCGCATGCAATTGCCGATCATGGCAACGAGCGTATGAGCCAGGAATTAGCCGTGCAGGCTGCCGGAATTGGATTGTCAGTTTATATGCAAACAAAGCCGCAGGCAACAAACGATATTTTTATGTCTGCTTTTGGAGTCGGATCGCAAATGGGCATGTTGGCCTATTCGCGCCAGCACGAAATGGAAGCGGATAAATTAGGATTGATTTTCATGGCAATGGCCGGATATAATCCTGAACGGGCAGTTTCATTCTGGCAGGAAATGTCGAAAGTAGGAGGGGCGAAGCCTCCTGAAATTATGAGCACCCACCCGAGTGATGAGCGCAGAATTTCTCAGATCCAGGCTTTTATGACCGAAGCAAAAAAATATTATATTGCAAAACCAGGCGGATCTGGTACAAATAAAAAGTAACAATTTATGATTTCACAAAATCCAATGCAATCAATCAGTCAATTTAATAAGTGTTGTACAGACCAAGCCGGTAATCTGTGAGAGTAGTTATTTATAAAGACTGAAATCTTACCTGAATAGCCCGGCAAAAATTACCGGGCTTTTTTTTATCCTTTTTTTAACTTTGTTTTATAAACGAATAAGTATCCAATGAAAAAACTGGAACTTACAGATAATCAAAAATTCAAATTTCTTTACCGGGAATTGTTAGGTTCGTGCAGTTATATCACAGAACGTGGCAACCGAATGTTGATAAAGCAGGCTTTTATTGAAGTTTTACGCCATTTTGGTAATGCTACCAATACACAGGGCGAATTTCAACTGGCTCATGCCGTTTCGGTTGCACGCATAACGGCGGATGACATGGGGCTGGATGCAACCAGCATTATATCAGCCTTGTTGCAACAATTGCCTGTTTCCACTTCTTCAGAATCCGATGCCTTTAAAAAGAAGTTTGGTAAGGATACATTAACTATTGTTCTTAAGCTTCAACAGATTTCGGGCATCCGAATGGATAAAATATCAATCATGCCCGAGAATTTCATACAACTTTTATTGAGTATTTCGGGCGATATTCGTGTACTGCTGATAAAACTGGCCGACAGAATAAACCTAATGCGGAATATAGACCTACTGGCCATAAATGAGCAAAAGCAAGTATCCACCGAAACATCCGATCTTTATTCGCCACTCGCTCACAGGCTTGGCTTATATAAAGTGAAGGCCGAACTTGATGACCTGGCCATGCAGCACACCATGCCGGAGGTATATCACAGCATTAAAAAGAAAATTGAGGATACCGCCAAGACACAGAAAAGGTATTTTGACGAATTTATAGTTCCTATTCATAAAAGCCTTCAAACAGCCGGTCTTGATTTTGAGATTAAAGCTCGCACCAAGGCAATTCCTTCCATTTATTCGAAGATGAAGAAACAGGAAATCGAATTTGATGAAGTATTCGATTTCTTTGCCATACGAGTTATCCTTAATAGTACTTCCGAAAATGAAAAAGCGGAATGCTGGAAAGCCTATTCGCATGTTACCGATATTTATCCGCCTAATACTTCGCGGCTTCGCGACTGGATTTCGGCTCCCAGGCCTAACGGATACGAATCGTTGCATGTAACAGTTGAAGCACCGGGCAATAATTGGGTTGAAGTCCAGATACGTACACGCCGCATGGACGAACACGCCGAAAAAGGTATGGCAGCCCACTGGAGATACAAGGAACAAAAAGGTGCCAAATCTTCATCGGATGAGTGGATGAGGAATATTCGTGCCATGCTCGAAAATTATACTCCGGGTGATGATGAAATGGCACAGTCAGCCGGATTGAAAGTTCATTCCGATCATATTTTTGTTTTTACTCCCGAAGGACATTTAAAGAAATTACATACCGGAGCCACTGTACTCGACTTTGCGTTTGATATTCATACCGAAGTAGGCCAACATTGTAATGGGGCAAAAGTTAACAAGCTATATGTTCCTTTAAAATATGTACTCAAAACCGGTGACCAGGTTGAAGTAATAACTTCAAAAAATCAAAAGCCAAACATCGACTGGTTGAACTGGGTAACTTCATCCAAAGCCATAACCAAGATAAAGCGGATACTTAAAGATGCTGAATTTTCGCAGGCAGAGGCAGGTAAAGAACTGCTTATGCGTAAATTAGGTCAGTTAAAAGTTGATTACAACGACGATATAGGCAATAAGTTGGTATTGTATTTTAAAGCTGTCAGTGCACTGGATATGTTTCACGGGCTGGCCGAAGGCAAGTATGATATACAAAAAGTTAAAGAGGCTTTCCAACCGGTAGTAAAAACGGAGGAATCCAGACCTCTCATTAAACCATTTACAAAAATTGATGCTTCTCAGAATAAATCGGGCAAGCAAAAACCACTTATAATTATTAATGACACTACTCCTTTGGCGGATGTGAAGTTTGCCCGTTGCTGTCAGCCTGTTTATGGAGATGAAATTTTTGGTTTTGTAACAGTATCGGAGGGAATAAAAATTCATCGCTCAAACTGTAGCAACGCCTCCGAAATGCTTGAACGCTATCATTACCGGGTGGTGCAGGCGCGTTGGGCCGAAGTATCGGAACTCACTTCTTATGTTGCTACTATACGGCTTAGCGGAACCGACCAGGCCGGAATCCTGAATGATATTACGAATATTGTTTCCGGCGATCTGAAAGCAGATATCCGATCCATTAATCTGAATTCACACAATGGCAAATTCGATGGATCTATAATGGTAAATGTGAATGGTCAGGCACATCTTAACCTGATTCTTGGGAAACTGGTACGGTTAAAAGGAATCCGGAAAGTTAGCAGGGAAAACTAACATTCTGAGTCTATTTGAATGCTTTGATAGCTTGTAGTTAAGACGGAAAGGTTAACTTTGAATCCTGGAAATATTTTATTTATGCAATATCCCGGCTACAATACTGGTAATATTATCCTAACAGAAGGGGAGTGGTTTCCTTTCAGAATCCATAAGTTTGTGCAATTGCAGGATGAAGAATGGTACTACATTCTTGAGGATATAAATGGTCTCAGGCATTTTATATCTGCTGAATACTATAAAAAATATGGTTTTCATCCTGGAGATAGAATTAACTGTAAGATTGACAAGATTAATTGTACCGGACGAATATTCCTCGAACCCAGGCATCCGTTCTATAATGAAGGCGAAACCTATTTATTTGACGTGGTTAAATACCCTGATGTTAACGATCCGCAAAATATAATTATCACAGAAATTTTTGGAAATACAATTAAAGTTCCCCTTAGTATGAATGTAATTTCGGAGGTAAATGCAGAAATAAAGCTAAGGTGTATTGTGAAAAGCATAAAAAAAGGTATCCCAATCCTTGAAATATCAGCCAAATAGCTTATATTAGTTTATCATAGTCTTATTTTACAAGTAGTTATAGATATATTTTCTTATTAACAATTGTTGATAACTCATGTGTGATGATTGTCAGGCGATTTCTCAAAAAACACTTGACACAGGGGGGTAAAATGTTGTAATTTTAATTCACCGGACGAGATCATGGTAACTGGCCTTGGAGAGGCTGCTGAACTTCTGAGAAGGAGGAAAGTACCGAACCCAGAAAAGCTAAAGTTTTTAACTCGCAAGAGTAATTTGCAGAAGCCGATTTGAAAGCTGGAATGCATGAAAGAGTCAAAGGGCATGTAGCACCCTGAACCGATTGACCGCAAGGAAATGAAGAACAGGTTCACCGCAAGGCGATTAGGGCAAAAGGATTGAAAAAGGTGAATTGGTAACGAAACACTTTTGAAACCTGAGGCTGATGAAAATCAGGCTGAAAAGTCTGAAAAGTAAAAAGTTCTGACCCTTGTTACAATAAGTTCCCAATGATACTCAACATGTAAGGATGGATCAAACAAAAGTCGTAAGACAATTGAATGTGAAATCTCCACGATCGCCGAAGCGCGGCACACGGCAGGAAAAACAAATCTGGTAACAGTTTTGTTATCTGAGCCGAAGCCCGAAGAAGCACAAAGCCGTAAGGCAGAATGCCAATCAGGCGAGCCGGGGTTACCGGGGATGTAAAAATTCCTGATACCTACAAAAGTTATCGAACCCACGGGCAAGATAGCAACAACGCTTCGAAAGTAGAAACCGACAACGCGCAAGCGTGGCGATGGCCGAAATCATGAAAGTGACAAGGTTCAAAACCCGGAATCATTCTGAAAAATCTTCTTCGGAAGGAAACTAAAGTTTGAAACCAGTGCCGGAAAAAACAAAGCATGGTGTTCGCATCTGCTTTGAACAACAACAGGGCATTTCTTTATAGTTTTGCCGATCTGTAATTCTGCGAAGCAAACGCCGGCCACAATCAACAACTAAGGTTGCTGGTTGCGAAATGGGGAACTATCCGACAGGATTGTTCCCCATTGCTTTTTAAAGCAAGCCGGTAATTTTGATGAGAGATTAAGATATTTTAACAGTTATTATTATTTCAGTAGTATTCGGTGTAAATTTGCGCTCTTGAAAAACACATCCTATAAATATGGCTGGTAATAAATATGCCGTGATTGGCATCGGACAATTTGGTAAAGCTATTGCAAAAGCAATTTCGGCAAAGGGTTACGAAGTAATGGCTATTGATAGTGATCCTGAAATAATTGATAGTATAAGCGATGACGTTGCTTATGCCGTTTCGCTCGATGCTACTGATAAAAGAGCACTAAAGGGACAAGGTATTGAAGAATTTGACGCCGTTGTTGTTGCCATTGGTTCCGATTTTGAACAGCGTTTACTCTGCGCTTCCATACTCCTCGACCTGAACGTAAAACGTATTATTACCCGCGCAAATGGGGAAGCACAACGTATTATACTCGAAAAAATGGGTATTACCGAAGTACTTTCACCCGAGGAGGAAGTAGGAATAATTGTTGCGGAGCGTATGCTGAATCCTAGTATTGTAAGTTATTTACAGCTTCCTGATAATCATCGTGTTGTAGAATTACTCAGTCCTAAAAACTGTATAAACAAGACTTTTGGCGAAATTGACCTTCGGGATAAATACAAGCTCAGCCTTATCACGGTTAAAGAGGAATTGAGATTGATGAAGGATGGTAAAGAAATTATTGAACACCATATAATAGGTGTACCCGATTCGAAACAATCATTACAGGCAACCGACAGACTGGTGATTTTTGGAAATGTTCATGATATCGACAGATTCCTGGAAATCAACACTTAATATATGCTTAAAAACAGGATTTTCCAGGTCAGGGAATACATTAATATACGACTCTACAAGCATCGGGACTATATGATCTCATTTTTGCATGTGGCCAGTATTATAGTTTCGCTGGCTGCAATAACTGCAATTATATACCAGCATGGATTTCCGAAAACACCTTACAACCTCAAGCTTACTGAGTCTGTTATCGAGTTCAGCCTTATTTTTTATGTTGTTAAATTTTTAATCAGGATATTTTACGAATTTCATCCGGTAGATTTTATAAACGAAAATCGATTTGAGGCAATTATACTCTCGCTCATTGTCGTTGATCAGATTATTAGTTTATTGAGTGGCGTTCAGATCATTCAACAGTTTATATTACTGATCGGCTTCCCCGGAATTCATACTTATTATTATCTTTTCATTCAATTTTATTTTTTTTTAATCATTGCTGTTGAGATTGGTAAGGCGGGAAGATTCATTGATTATATCAAGATTGGCCCCTCAGGCTTGCTTGCCTTATCCTTTATATTTTTAATCCTTTCAGGTGCCGGACTATTGTTATTGCCCGAAATGACTGTTTCAGGCATTAGCCCTATTGATGCCCTGTTTACTTCTACCAGTGCTTGCTGTGTTACCGGGCTGGTTGTAGTGGATACCGCTTTTTGTTTTACATTAAAGGGCAAAACAGTAATCATGCTGCTAATTCAGGCCGGAGGACTTAATATTATTTCATTTGCCACGCTATTTGCAACATTTTACCGGACTTCGGCGGGTGTTAAACTACAGTCGTTGATTAAAGACATGGTTTCGGCCGACAAAATGAGCAACACAAGAGTATTGTTACGCAAAATCTTTCTTTATAGTTTAGTTATTGAAGTATCAGGTGCATTGTTACTATTTATCACATGGCCAAACGAAATGATATTTAAAGGGTTAGGCGAAAAAATTTATTTTTCCGTATTCCATGCCGTTTCAGCCTTTAATAATGCTGGCTTTGGATTGTTTACCGACAACCTCTACGACATTACTATAAGGCATGCTTATAACCTTCAGCTGGTTATATCTGCTCTCATTTTCCTGGGTGGTATTGGGTTCATAGTGCTTGAGGATGTGTTTGGGTTGAGAAATATCAAAGAACGGCGCAATATCAGATGGAAAAGACTACAAACCCATTCACGCATCGCGCTATCTACTTCAGCCATACTTATTGTTTCCGGAGCTATTGTTTTTTACCTGGTCGAATACAGGCATTCAATTTCCGGGTATGGTGTTTATGGGAGCATCGTTTCCTCTGTCTTTCAATCAGTAACCAGTCGTACTGCCGGTTTTAACACAGTTGATTTTACACATCTGGGTCAACCCGTACTTATTTTTATGATGTTTCTCATGTTTGTAGGTGCTTCGCCGGGTTCAACCGGAGGCGGTATAAAAACAACTACTTTCTCAGTCATTATTCGGTCAGCTATCAGTACCATTAAAGGTCGGAAAAATGTTGAAATTGTTAAGCATACTGTATCAAGCAATACCATAAGTAAAGCCTATTCCATTGCTCTTTTTTCCATTTCGCTGATATTCATATCTACCTTTATTCTTTCCATAACTGAACCCGATAAAAGCTTTCTCAGCCTGCTTTTTGAAGAAATTTCTGCCTTTGGTACGGTTGGTTTATCCACAGGAATTACTTCATCATTAAGCTATGCCGGGAAATTTATCATTATTCTTACCATGTATATAGGTAGGATAGGCACATTAACGCTGGCTCTGGCTATTACTAAGCGGATTATTTACAGTAAATACCGGTATTCCGAAATCAGTGTTCTGGTTGGTTAAAAACAGAGTCGAACTAAAAATTCAAAAAATCAAATTTCGCATAAAACAGAAAAGAGAGGATGTACCCTCTCTTTTTAGTGTTTTTTAATTATCTGCAAGAAAAATATTGCTGTTTGATATTCACCGGGCTAAAGTATAATTATCTTACAAATAATCTGTAAAAATCATTGTTAAAAGATGTTAATGAAATTAGAATACTATTCATCACTTTCTTTTTCCTGCGATTTTTCCTTATCCTCATCATCTTCTTCTCTTTCGTCATGCTCTTTTAAGTCAAGAGCTGAATCAAAGAAATCCTCATCCTTATCCGATTTGGTGTCAATTTTTACGGGTACTTTAATGAGGTAACTCGCCTCATCAGTATCAATGGTTATGGCAAAAAAGAATGCGCCACCGGCCATAGGCACCTTTATTGTATTATTGATCCAACCTAATGGATATTTTTTACGAATGGCTTCCATTAATTCAGGAGAGACATTTGCATAGTTAATTATCAGTTTTTTACGATTAGCTTGCATGCTTTAAAAGATTTTTGTTCGAAATGATGGCACAAATATGCATCAGAAAAATAAAAAATCATATTTTTTTTTAAAAAAATAGCAAAGATTTTTTATTCCCTTAGTTCTTACTTAACTTTTTGAAAAACAATTGCAGTACGGTTAGTGGAATAAATACTCAATCGGTTGGTCGAGGTGGCCTCATCAAACCTTGTAGTATAGAGCATTTCCTCGTTTATCCTTCCATGACCGCCAAAGTTTACATGGTCGGTATTGAGTACTATTTTATACTTACCTGGTTCCGGCGCTGCAAATTCGTATCCCGGGATCGAACCAGTGGTATGAAAATTAAAAAGGAAAATTAACCCGGCTCTTTCAAAAATCAAACATTTGTTGTTTTCGTCGCAATTAATCTGGTTGGCATACAAGGTGCCAAGTAGTTTATTATCCTTGATTGTTTTTATCATAGCACGGTCAAAATCCGAAAGGTAATGGTATCTGAGCAGGGGATTATCCATCAGCGACCATTGGCGGCGCGCATGCTGGTAACTCCAGTCGTTGCCTTCGCGGGGGAAATCAATCCATTCAGGATGGCCAAATTCATTTCCCATGAAATTCAGATACGCCTGCCCCCCAAGCGATATAGTAAAAAGCCTTATCATTTTATGCAAGGCAATGCCGCGTTCGACCACAAGATTCTCATCCGATGATTGCATATTAAAGTACATCTCCTTATCCATCAGCCTGAATGCTATGGTTTTATCACCCACCAATGCCTGGTCGTGCGATTCGCAGTACGTAACTGTTTTAACATACGGCAGTCGGTCGTTAAGCACTTTCCACATTTCGGACATACTCCATTCTTCGTCAGGTACATCTTTTAGATATTTGATCCAGAAATCCGGAATCCCCATCCCAAGTCTGTAATCAAACCCAATCCCACCATCCTCAATCGGCGAAGCTAACCCAGGCATTCCCGAAACATCCTCGGCAATGGTAACTGACTGTGGATTAACGATATGGCTTAGATGATTTGCCAGTTGTAAATACGTAACAGCATCGAACTCAACTCCTTGGTTAAAGTATTTATCAATATTATCAATGGACTCATCGCCATGATGGAAATACAGCATGGAACCAACGCCATCAAACCTAAACCCATCGAAATGAAATTCTTTCAGCCAGAAGCGGATATTGGACAGAAGAAACTGTAAAACTTCTGTTTTTCCATAATCGAAAAGCTTTGAGTCCCAGTTTGGATGCTCGCCCCGCGCTCCGGCATGAAAATATTGGTTTTCGCTGCCATCGAACTTGTTCAGCCCTTCGTTCAGGTTTTTAACAGTATGTGAATGCACCAGGTCCATTATTACAGCTATTCCCATACTGTGAGCTGTAAGAATGAGCGTTTTCAGATCTTCAGGCGTACCGAACCTCGAAGAAGGGGCAAAGAAACTCGACACATGATATCCGAATGATCCGTAATACGGATGTTCCTGAATAGCCATGAGTTGAACTGCATTGTAGCCAGCCTTTTTGATCCTTGGCAGTATTTTTTCGGTAAATTCATTATAAGTTCCCAGGCCTTCTTTTTCCTGAGCCATACCCACGTGGGCCTCA
>JBBSDG010000113.1:0-11269 GCA_038249635.1 Bacteroidales bacterium
GTTTCCTATCGGATTGAATTAAAAGGTGAAAGCTTAAGAAAAAAACGGTAATATTGTCATGCCTAAGCACTCTTAAAACCATGATCCTGTTGGGGGGTCAATATGACCGGAATAGGGGGTCAGTATCACCGGAATATCCAGTCAAGTCCTTAGTTCGGAAACTAAGGACAGCTGGAGTGAAGGTGGAGATAGTATAAGGTGTTGCAATTCATATTGCGTACAATAAACTTTATACGAGCAAAACCAGCAGTTTTGTTTTGTAAAAGTTATTTGGCAATATTAATTTCCAATCCTTTATCCATAGTCATATAGTCTAAGCAAATATTTTCTACATACTCCTTAACAAAATGGAAATCACCAAAAATCTTAGAATCTGGGATAAAAGATATGATTAAAGTTACCTGAAAACCAGAGTTCAGATCGGTTCCTGCTTCATCTGTTGCTTTATTTACTTTATCATATGTTTTATTAAATATTATACCCCGTTCAAATTCAACAATAAAGTTTTTTTCATCAACAATGGCATGTGCTAAGAAATATTCAGACAACAGATTTACAACTTTTAGCCCAACACCATAATGTTTAAGTGGATCAACTAATGATATGTCGAAGCCTATGCCATCATGTTTCCTTTCTGAGACACACTCCATCAACCAATCTATTGGATGTAGAGAAAATCCTTCATAACGGATTGTTATCTGTCGATCATTGAAAGATACTTCGATTAAAGAATTAGATTGAGATTCACGAATATATATCAAGGCATCGTCGAGAACTTCCTTTACTAGCCGATAGATCCCCTTTTCAGGCATGGAGCTATCACCCAGAGACCCAATATACATTTCCGGATGAAGCCGGATGTGTTGTTTCCAGGCTGGAAACGAATTATTTATCATTCGGGATTTACTATTTTGAATTAATCTGGTTAATAAGAATTTTCAATTCTGAATAAGCGTTTTCCAAAGAAGTATATTTCCATCCATACCACAAATCCTCTGGCATTGACAATTCGTTGTCATTGAGAATATTTTGTAAAGTTTCGGATATTTCGAACTTTTTGTTACTTGTAATAGGTCTGCCTATGCCAACATAAAAATTAGATGTATCGGTATTGTTACATTCGATAATTGCAACATAATCTTTATTTTCAAGAGAAAATTTTATTCCTAAATTTATAATTTTCTTATCGAGATTAAACTTGTCACCTACTATCATTAGATCAGAAAATTCTTCTTTTAAAAACTTTTCCCATTGTACAAAATGTTTTTCTACAATTAGTTTTTGAAATTTACTTTTTAACAGTTGAATTTGACTTATTGCATTATTCAATTCTTCTTCTTTTTCAGATAAAATTATAGTTGCATCTTCTGGATTATCCTCTCTTATTCCAAATTCATTCTGAAGAAATTCTTGTAGCTTCATGTTCATGTGTTTATTTATGGTTCTTAAACTAAACATACCTTCTAAATAATCAATATATTGCTCTATCGCACTGTATAGATAAATATTTGTCTTATCAACGTTAGGTAATACTTCATTTTTTATAAAAGAATAAATTTCGGATCTATAGGATAAAGAACAAAATCTATACTTAAAATCATCTTTGTATGAAATTTTATCTTTGTTTATCCAAGATTCATCAGATGGTTCCCGACTATATTTTGGTGTATAAATGACATAAATTTCTTCGGGTTTTCTACCATAAGTATTCTTAATATTGTCAATATACCTAGATAGTTGTCCTCCGCTTGAATTGTTTTGGTCAGGTGCTTTATCGGTAACCTTATTTTCTATTAATACAACATATTTATTGTCAAAAATAGGAATATCAATACGTCCACAGGAATCAACTTTTTCAATTGTTGGTGTCTCTATGCACAGATCGAACTTGCAAACTTCTTTCAATAACTTTTCTAAAATTGGGAATTTTTTATTCTCTCGGTAACGCAATAATTTTGCAAAAATACGGCTATGTGCATTTTCGTCTGCGTGTAATTCGTCGATAAGATTAATATGATAGGGTAACTTAGCTATTTCCTCTTTATAAATAATTTCGAACTCTGATAGAAGTTTCAACAAATTCCGAAAACTTTCCCTATTTCTATTTTCGAGTGAAATGCTAATGTTAATTGCGCTTTTAATTTGCTCTAATTCCAAATTGTCTGATTATTAAAATTCGTTGATTTCTCTTTAACGCTAATATTATAAATTACATAACATCTAACTCCAATATGTTCAACAAACCACATTCATTGCATTATTGCGAGGTAAATTTATGTTTTAATTCAATGTAAGTATTCAAACATGTGAAATAAATTTAAATGTAAAGAATAAACACCCAAAAAAATGCCCGGGATGGCCGGGCAAATTAGAAAATTTGGTTTTGATCATCCTGCGAATGGATTTCCGATTCCCAGGTAAACAGATTCATCAGCTGCAGCTGATAGGAATTGCCTGTACTCGGCTTCACCACAAGATTTGCAGTAAAGCCTGCCATCCGATGGCCAATAGTAGGCGGAAGTGCCTGATTTCAGAATGGTGCCACATTCGGCACAATCATCGGTATAACGAACGGTGATGGGGCGGGGATCGTTGAAATACTTTTTCATAGGTTTAAGGGTTTTGGGGTTAGGGATTAATTGTGCTGCTGTATCCAGGTGGATGCATAGGAGCAGAATTTCTCTGCGTTGGATTCATCCAGGGCAGCAAAAAATTTGAGAATGGCGTTGGCGGAGGCATAGCCTTCAGACCTGCAAAAGCCTGTGAATTTGGCTTTCAGGTGTTCTGCCAGATTGGGACTGTCGGACCAAATCTCTTCAATAAAATTTGAAGGGATGTTGTAAACGAACCGGAAGGTTCTGCTGATAACTTCTGATTGTGTCATTTTTAAAAATGTTATGGTACCCGGGCCAAGGGACCCGGGCACCTGGTTAATTAAAGTGAAATAGCAAGATCAAAAAGCCTGGAGCATTCAGAGCACCCCACCTCCTGAACTTCATTAATGCGCACCCAATTTGTACTAAGCATCGGCCGCCCGCACAATGTTGTTGACATTCCACCATGTGACAAATGAGCCGTATTTGACCAAACATCACCTTTGCCTCCGAATAAATAATAGCCCTGCTTTTCGGCTGTCTCTTTCGAGATTTTAACAGTTTTTTGTGTCATGATTTTGAAGTTTTATGCCTGGCCAGTTTCCCAGCCAGGCGGATTAATATTAATTTGAAGGTTACCTGTAGAAGGATGGAACCGAGCGGTAATTAGCGAAAATTGCCTTTTTAGCTTCGGCAATTAGCAGGATGTTGCGATGGAATTGCTTCTCCTGGCGATCCAGGATTTTGAGAGCTTCGACTGTTTTTCGAAAGGTGCCCGGATTAGCCTGGGCTTTTTCGGATGCCTGGCTGATAACCTGGTTTAATTCATGCAGGCGGATAAAGGGAATTACTGACCCGATCAAATGTTGATGAAAGGATCTGGACTGCCAAAGGCCAAAACAGATCCAGTAGTAAAGGTCCTTTTCAGCCTGATCGGCTGCATTGAAGGTGAAACAATTGGGGCAGGGATGCTCCAGGGGTTTGCCGCTGTTCATTCCTTTGTTAAGGATGAAGAAGGCGAAAGAGCTTCGCACCTTGTCGGGGCTGTAAGCGGTGATTTTCTGCATATTGAAAGTTTTTTGGAGGTTATTCCGATCTTTCCTTTACCGCCCCTTCCACAATTTTTTTAGGAAAAAATAGAAAAAGGGAAAAAAGAAAAAAAGGAAACCATCAGGCAATGAAGCATGGAAGCAAAATCAAGTATGCAGGTCATTATTTTATGCATGAAAAAACACGCTATGAAACTCAAAGCGTGTTATGCATAAAATAATGAATGCACCCGAAGGGCAGTCCTTGCAGCGCGATATTAATCTACAAATGAGAAAATGTGATGCTGCAAGGCTGTACTTGAATTTGCTGGAATGCTACTTTATATTCGTTTCTTTTTTTTCTTTTCCCTTTTTCTTTTCCTGAAAAAATCATCCTCTTTAGCCTCATATCAAAAATAATTTGAACGGAGGCAATGGATATGCAAGCTCCAGATAATATTTAGGGGATAAGTTTTTGGTGCGATGGATTAATATGGCAGATAAGAGCAGCGTGGGGCAGTATAAATGAGACGGTAATACCTTAAAAAATAAGCAATGAATTGCCGGTGAATAAATACTGCTTGGGCAGCCGTCAAGGAATAGTAAAGATGAAACCTGATAAATGGCATAACCAACCTTTACCGCACGCTGTGGCTCGCGCTGTAACGAGCAACCGGAGGGCGATAGCGCACACAAATACCGCTTATAACTCTGATTGCTTGTAAACAGTACTCAAAACTTGTATAACTGCATGTTGACAATACTCAGAACCTACTTGTATGCTTGTCGAACTGTAAGTGGGTGGGTTTTAGCAGCTGATGAGACTATGGAAGCCGGAACCGGGTTGAAGACCGTAGCGTGGAAGCATTGATGACTTTTGGAAGCCTTTTCGAAAAGGATAAGCGTTGGCAGGGGGTCAGGTGGGTACGAACATGAGCCGACGAAGGAGGCTCGTGTGAAGCCATTCTTAAAAGCTGCCTGGCTTCTACCAGACAGGCTGCTTTATGGCGTGTACCTACCTGACCACCGTAGCAGAGGAAAGCAGAGGAAAGGCTTACGAAGGCAGCAATGCGCATGTGTGATGGCAGGCGAAACCCGGAGTAGGCTGGAATAGGCTCATTTGCTGCTGTGCGGTTGCGAAAGTGATTGGACGAAGACGACGGTGGATGACGACGCAGTGAAGGCATCCTTGAAGGCTGGCTGGTGAAGCACTTCTTAAAAGCTGAGCCGACGAAGGAGGCTTTGCTTTGGTGCGTGGGAATGAGTGGACGCCGATGCTTCGGCTGCGCTCAGCATAAACGCGGCGAGCGCCGGGAGGTGTCCACGAATGACCGAACCTGCCAGCCTGAAAGGTGACGAAACAAGGAGGAAGGAACAAGGAGACTGAGGACAATTGCTTGCAGCAACGTAGGAAGTGGGCAGAGTGGGAAGGTAAGCAGGCAGTGTTTACTTGGCTTTAGCCTTTATACATAATGGGCTTATGGGCTTTCTACCAAGACCATAAGCGCACATTATGTAAAGTAGCTTCCGGTGGCAGAGGGAGGGTTTTTCCTGGCGCGCCACGGTGTATTTGCTTTTTTCTGCAAATACCGTGACAGGAAAACCCGACCGGTTACCATCCGGCACTGGCTGCATGCGGTAGGCTTTTACTTGTTTTCTTCTTGTGGCATAGTTTTGTATAAATTTCAATATGGGCAGGCGGGAAGGTCTTAGCAGCTTTTTGTGCACACGTATGCCTTTGCTCAGGCTCCGCTCAGCAACCGGTAAAGTAAGGTCCTCGTGCACAGAAGATTGAGTCTCGCGTATGAAAACAAAAATTACTAAAAATGCTCATTTTTAAGTAAAATGATGAGTTTTCTTATTGACACTAAATATTATAAATGCGAAAAAAAATGTTAGTCTTAATAATATTTAAGTTCTTTCTTTGTATAGTCACTAATGTATGCAAATTTGCCAGGATGGAAAATAAATATAAAAACTATAATGAACCTGGAATAATGCAAACCTATTTCAGATAGAAATAGTCTGAGTTCCTTTTTTAAATTTACGGACCTCCAAAAAGCTATACAATTTATGAATATGTCAAAATATACCATAGGTGTTGATTTTGGAACCGACTCCGTTCGGACTTTATTGGTTGATACAGCTGATGGCAGAGAAATAGCATCCAGTGTTTTCTATTATCCCCGGTGGAAGGAAGGAAAATTTTGCAACCCGGCCAAGAGCCAGTTTCGGCAGCATCCGCTTGATTATATTGAAGGTCTCGAAACTACTATAAAAGATGTTATATCAAAGGTTTCTGCCGGGGTTGTAGAAAATATCGTTGCTATCTCCGCGGATACCACAGGATCCACACCCGTGGCTGTGGACAGGAAGGGAACTCCCTTGTCGTTACTCCCTGAATTTGCAGAGAACCACAATGCCATGTTCGTGCTTTGGAAAGATCATACAGCAATTGCTGAAGCTGAGCTTATCAATTCAGTTGCCCGTAAATGGAGTGATATAAATTACACGAAATACGAAGGCGGTATATATTCATCCGAATGGTTCTGGGCAAAAATTCTGCATATTTTGCGCGAAGATGAAAAAATCAGGGATGCCGCTTTTTCATGGGTTGAACATTGCGACTGGATCCCGGCCATGCTAACCGGAACTACCGAGCCAATTAGTATGAAACGCTGCCGTTGTGCCGCCGGCCATAAAGCCATGTGGCATAAGGATTTTGGAGGTTTGCCTCCCGAAGAATTTCTTGAAAAGATTGACCCTTTACTGGCCACTTTAAGATGCCGGTTGTATAATGATACCGTCACCTGTGATTATAAAATCGGAACACTTACTCCTGAATGGGCCAAACGGCTTGGATTGAGCGAGAATGTTGCAGTGGGGGCAGGTTCTTTCGATGCCTACCAGGGGGCAGTAGGCGGAGGAATAAAACCTTATTTCCTTAGCAGGGTGATGGGAACTTCAACCACTGATATTTTGATTATACCTTTTGAGGATATAGGGGATAAATTAATAAAGGGCATATGCGCACAGGTTGATGGTTCAATTGTTCCAGGGATGCTGGGACTGGAGGCTGGACAATCAGCATTCGGCGATATTTATGCTTGGTTTAAAAATATTCTGATGTGGCCTATTGAAGAGTTACTTTTAAAATCCACTTTAGTTGATGAAAACACGAAAAAAAAGTTAATCAATGAACTTGAAGATCAAATTATCTCACATTTAAGTGCCGAAGCAGCAAAAATACCTATTGGTGAATCAGGTGTTTTGGCTCTCGACTGGATGAATGGTCGTCGCACACCCGATGCAAATTTCCTGCTAAAGGGTGCTATTATGGGCTTGAATTTAGGCTCGGATGCTCCGGGTATTTTCAGGGCATTGGTTGAAGCTACTGCATTTGGATCCAAAATGATTATTGATCGGTTTATCAGCGAAGGCATTCCCATTAAAGGTGTTAGTGCACTTGGAGGCGTGGCAAAAAAATCACCTTTCATTATGCAGGTAATGGCTGATGTTATTAATAAACCGATACAGGTTATAAGAAGCGAACAAACTTGTGCGCTTGGATCAGCTATTGCGGCTGCAGTGGTTGGCAGAATCTATTCCAGTATTCCGGAAGCCCAGAAATATATGAGTAGCGGCTTCGAAACCGAATACCTGCCTGATCCTGGAAATGCGGAAAAGTATAAGAAGTTATTTGATGATTACTCGCGATACGGAAAGTTATTTGAAGACGAAACAATGAAGCAGGAATAGTACTTTCATATATCCAGAAAACCTTACCGATTCTAATTTCAATCCATTCACCCATTTTTTTATCAATTATACTTTCCCGCAAAAGTATTATCAGCTTGACATCCTGAATGAAAATCTAATATCAATAATTTCTCCCCATAACAGACGATTAATTATTTTTATTTTGTGGAGAATCCCGCATTATCCATTTCTGTTGTCCTTTATCGAAATATTCCATTTCTGCCGGAGGCACACCTTCGTGCCAGGCTTGTTGATTTTTATCTAACCAGAATCTCCCGGTATCGGGTTTAAGGTTGAAATCGAAACTGGTTTTAGCAGAATCTTTCATTTTGGAGTTGGTATAAACCCTGAAATCATGAAGTTTTACTGATATTTTGTTATCGGATAATAAGGATGGGAAAAACAGGATACCATCGTATTCGGTTCCCGGAAGAATGGTGAGGTCGATATCGCCAATCAGTTTATATTCATCAATGTGCTGACGAATCACTTCGGTTGCAATGCCAACAGGGTATGGGATGTCACTTCGTTCCCTCGTTTTTTCATACATATCTTCGTAGTATGTGATAATACTGATAAGGCTGCTGTCGCTTTCAGCATAGCTTTTTGGCAGCCACCTGTTTTCTTTATCTTTAGCCTGAACGAGTGTCGGATCACCGAGAGTTGTAATTGCCATAACTGAATCGCCATTATCGTTTTTCAGATACATTTTAGTTCCTTTCAAACTAATTGGATTTGGAGTGTTATTTGTGATTTTCAGTTTCATACCACTGAGGAAGTTTTTGCCAAAGCAAAATGTATGAGCCCATGTTCCGCCCCGGGTTACAATGTAAATTTTGTTCACATTACTCAATTGTACCGGCACCTGGGCGCTATCGAACCGGAACAATTCAGGATGCCTGTACACTGAACCGGCATTCAGTGGTTCAAGTTTAACAGTTATTCCGTTTTGAGTTTTTATAGAATCTGATTCATCAAAAACATATTGCTTAAATACCCAGGTTTCTACTTTTTGATCAGAATTGCATCCGGCAAGAATTAATGTTGCCAGAATGATAATTCCAGAAATGGCAATCGTGATTTTTCCTCTTGTTTTCATTCGTAAATGGCCTAGATTTTATACCTGAATCAATTAATTAATTTTAATACGAATTATTTTGCTATCCGAAACCCTATGATGTCACTATCCCCCGGTCCAACTCCGCCACTGCAACGTGGTAGATACCAGCTTCGGAATGCACAACTAATCTCCGGATCGTCCCAGCAACCGCCTTTTACAACGTGGTATTTGCCTGTGTAATCAAATGGTTTGGAACTACCCGGGTACGATTTTGCAAAATCGGCGCACCATTCGTAGGCGTTTCCAGCCATATCCATGCATCCATAAGGACTTGCTCCTGCCGGATAGCTGCCAACAGGGGCACTTTGGTTCACTTCGAATCCTCCTCCTGCCGGGTTATGGTCTTCGGGATTGTTGCTTTTTTCCGGGTCCCAGGTATCTCCGTAAGGATAAAGATTTGAGTGCGAACCTGTCCATCTTGCCGCTTTCTCATATTCAGCTTCAGTTGGCAACCTGCCGCCAGCCCATTTGCAATAAGCTTCAGCTTCGTAATACGTTACGCCTACAACCGGGTGTTTATCTGTTTGTACAAAGCGTGGATGGCCGTATTCGTGTCCGATCCATTCCTGCTCAACTTCCCAGTGTTCGGGTGCATTCCGTTTGGTTTCAGTGTTTTTTCTAACCGTGTAACTCACATCCCCGTACATTCCGGCATAAACAATAACATTTCCCTCTTTCCATACCCAACCATCGGCTGACCAATATTGCGGATCGTTATATCCCCCGGCTTCGATAAATTTACGGTATTCGCCCCTTGTAGCTTCATATTTTCCAATTTGGTAGGTTGGTAAATAAACTAAATGCTGCGGACGTTCCTCCCAGCTTCCATTGTCATTTCCCATGATAAAGTTGCCTTCCGGAACGGTTATCATTTCACCCAAATGATCAGAAATTTTTTCCGTGTTTTTCTGTACAGGTGCTTCCGATTTAGGTTTCAGCGAAAAGTCGAGAACCATGTTTTTGAAGTATTCCTGGTCAGGGAATTTTAAGGAAAATGGCTTTGTTCCTTTTGTAAAGCCGGCTCTGTAAACCGGACCCTGTTTGTGTTGATCCGTATATTCAATAGCCAATGTATATTTGCCATCAGCAACAAACTTTTGATTTACATCCCTGCAATCCCAGCTTACTGAAGCAGGAGTATGAGAGGTAAGTGTAGCACCTGAAACCGCATCCACTTCATTTTTTGCTGATTTTGCATTCCAGGTGTATAAATACTTTTTCCGATCGACACCCATAACCTTAAGGGATTTAATAAAGTTGCCCTTCCCATCCTCAATCCAGACGGCCAAAACGTGCTTTGGAGAATAAGCACCCTCAGCAGTTATAGTAGTATATTTAAACGTAACAAATTGTGCCGAAAGCGTTAATTGAAATAAGAAAAGGGCAAAGGCAATCAGAGTAATATTTTTCATTTCTTTTGGGTTTTTTAAAGTATGTATGCTGGTGAATTCATAGCAACTATTTTAGCGGTGGTAGTTTGTCATAAGACTTGTAATCAGCATTTTAAAAATGGCGGATTATGAATGAAAATGTCCCCTTCTTCAAAAATTCCCTTTACGAATTTTTTATTGCTGTATTTAATTCAACTGATAAATATTCGCTTCGTGGAAATCATTTTTGGATGCCCGCTTTGTTCATATTTTAAACTTGTTCATATTCATCTTTGTGCCTTCTTGAATTTCGGGATGCTCGTTTCATATTGCAAGTCTAATTGTTTATTAATGAAACCTTACCGGTAACATTTATCATTCCGGAAACAAAGTTGGAAGTAGTAGCAAATTTAGATATTGGCTGCCCGCCACCGACATTAATTTCGAATTTACCGGGTTCCTCTATTCTTTTGTAATTATTGTCTAAAATTGACAGTTGTTTGGGAGTTAAAGTAAATTCAATTGTTTGTTTTTCACCATTTTTCAGAAATATGCTTTTAAAACCTGCCAATGACCGAATGGGCACAGGAACAGAGGCCTCTTTGTCGGTTATATAGAGTTGTACTATTTCATTACCATCTGATGCACCAGTATTTTGTACATCAACTTTTACAACTATATCTTTACCTGATTCAATAGATAAAGGTACTTGCAGGTTGGTGTAATGAAAAGAAGAATAGCTAAGTCCATAACCAAAAGGATACAATACCTCGCCGTTAAAATATCTATACGTACGGTTATTCATGGCATAATCGCGAAAATCAGGTAAATCTTTTTCTGATTTATAGAATGTTACCGGTAACCGACCTGAAGGGTTATAATCACCAAACAAGATATCGGCAACGGCTGTACCGGCAGCCTGACCCGGATACCAGGCTTCTAATATTGCAGGAATATGTTCATTTTCCCAATTTATTGATAGAGCACTTCCATTGAGGAGTACCAACACTATTGGTTTTCCAATAGCATTGATGGCTTTAATGAAGTCGGATTGTACTTTAGGTAAAGCAATGGAGGTGCGGTCGCCACCAGCAAAGCCATCCACTTTAACTTCCATTTGTTCGCCTTCGAAATTTGATGTTAAACCGGCAAAAACAATAACAGCATCAACATTTTTAGCAGCATCAAGTGCTCGTTGTTTGGCATTCTTTCCAGGTTGAATCCATTCAAGTTTCATTTCAGCGCCGTAATTATCCTGATAATATTCAACGCGTATTTGATATTTTTTGCCCTTTTTGAAGCTGACTTTTCGATAATATGTAATTGCCTGGTTTTCTTTCCACTGGTCAAAAATGGCTTTATCATCAATAAATAAACGGAATCCATCGTTTCCTCTGA
>JBBSDG010000114.1:0-11254 GCA_038249635.1 Bacteroidales bacterium
CTATGCTACAGTTACTTACTCGCAGCAAACGCGCCTAACGCTTAAAATGCAAGGTGCTAAAGTAATTGATGTCTTAAATAAGATTGAAGATGAAAGTGAATTTTTCTTTCTGTTCAATCAAAAACTTCTTGACGTTGAAAGGCCTGTCAATGTTGATGTTAAAAATGAAACTATCGAGAACATTCTTTCCGAAATTTTCGAAAAGTCGAATGTTTCTTTTTTAGTCAAGGACCGTCAGATTATTTTAACCACTGCAATCATCACTGCTGCAGAACAAGCGCAACAAAAACGCATTTTGGGTAAAGTAACCGATTCTTCAGGATCCTTGTTGCCTGGGGTTGCTGTTGTCGTAAAAGGGACTACAATAGGAGTAATTACAGATAACAACGGAAGCTACTCACTTTCAAATATTCCTGATAATGCAATTTTGCAGTTTTCATTTGTAGGGATGAAGATGCAGGAAGCAGCGGTTGAAGGGAAAACAACTATTAATATTGCGCTTGCTGAGGATGCAATTGGACTTGAAGAAGTTGTAGCGGTGGGATATGGAACACAAAAGAAGGTGAATCTTAGCGGCGCTATTGCAACCGTAAAATTTGATGATGAATTAAATAACCGGCCTATTACAAATGGTACTCAGGCACTCAGCGGAAAGGTTCCTGGTGTATGGGTCAGTCAAAATTCTGGTAAGCCCGGTAATGACGGAGCCCAGTTACGTGTAAGAGGCTGGGGAACAATGAATGATTCAAATCCGTTGGTGATAGTAGACGGAGTTGAAGGTTCTTTTGAGCAGTTAAATACCAATGATATTGAAAGCATGTCAGTGCTTAAAGATGCAGCAAGTGCTGCTATTTACGGATCCAAAGCTGCCAATGGTGTTATCCTGATCACCACCAAGCAGGGGAAAAAGAATGAGAAAATGCAAATTGACCTTTCATCTTATTATGGGGTACAATCATTAGGTAGAAGATATGACTTAATTACCAGCAGTGCTGAATCGATGAAGTTATCCAATCAGGCATTAATAAACGGTGGATCAAGTCCTGCATTTCCTGATTACTTAATTTCTTCGTTTGAAACGGGCACTGATAAATATAAATACCCCAATACTGATTGGTATGATGTATTGTTCAAGACTGCTCCTATTCAGGAACACAATGTTTCAATCAGGGGCGGATCTGCACAAACGTCATCATTCCTCTCGTTTAATTATATGAATCAGGAAGGAATGATCCCGAATACAAGCAGTGAAAAATACGGAATAAGAGCAAATCTGGAATCCCAAATCAATAACTGGCTAAAGATCAGCGGTAGGATAAATTATTCCAGAAAGGTTTCTACAGAGCCTTATGCCGATATTACCTATGGTTCATTAGGGCGTGTTTTTGCTATGTTAAACGGGGCTGCGCCTTATATTGCGCCCTATACCAGTGATGGACGCTTTGGTTCTGTTCAGGCCATAGATAACAAAGGGAATCTTCTGTATGATAACAGGAATCCCCTGATTGATGCAGCAAATGGACAAACGAAGACTGAGGTAAATTATATTACTGCCAATGCTTCAGCTGAAATTAAATTCTCCGACGACCTGATTTTCAAAACTACTCTGGCATCAAATGGCAATTGGACACTGGTTGATAAATATAACCAAAGTCTTTTTGGATATACTGACACGGGCGTTGAAACCATAACTAAAAATTTTAACAGGGAAGGTATTGAAATGAACAGAAGCAATACCTATTATTTGGATAATAATCTTTTTGCAACGCTTAATTACACTAAAAAATTTGGTCAGAATCATGATTTTTCTGCTATTGCCGGAATGCAAATGGAAAGCACAGTAATCAAGGATCTCTATGCGCGTAGAACAACTCCTCCAAAGGAAGGGTTGACCCAGGTAGATGCCGGTACAACCGGAATACAAGGAAATGGAAACATGTATGGTGTTAAAATGCTATCCTATTTTGGACGTGCCAATTATTCCTTCATGAATAAATATTTGTTTGAGGCAAACATAAGGGCTGATGCCTCATCACGCTTCAAGCAAGGTGCAAGATGGGGAGTATTCCCGGGTTTTTCTGTAGGATGGCGGCTAGCGGATGAAAAATTTATTAAAGACTTGGATATATTCTCAAATCTTAAGCTTCGCGGCTCATGGGGAGAGTTAGGAAATCAGAATATTTCGGGTTATTGGCCGTACCTGACAGTAATAGCTCAAAACAATGGTTTAAGTTACAGCAAAGGTGGAACTTTTGCCCCGGGAGCAGCGGTTACTTCCTTAATTGACGAAAACATTTCATGGGAAACCACATCTACTCTTGATTTCGGTCTTGATATCGGATTTCTAAATAACAAGATTAATATTGTAGCTGATTATTTTAGTAAAAAGACTTCAGATATTATCGTACAATTGCCTATACCCCTTATCCTTGGCGAAATTACTGCGCCATATGAAAATGTCGGAGAAATGTATAACAAAGGATTTGAGTTTGAAATTACCTATAGTAATCAGGAAATTAATAAGGATAAACTTAGGCTCAGCATCTCGGCCAACATGACTTATATAAATAATGAAGTCACCAAATTCAGGGGAAATTCACCTGATCAGTTATACCTGATAAGAGAGGGATACTCCTACAAAAGTTTATATGGTTATAAGGCAACAGGCATATACCAGACCAACCAGGAGGCACTTGACCATATGGCTAACAATGGTTTCAAACCTAAAGCGGGGAACCTGAAATTTGAGGATGTCAATAAAGATGGCAAACTTGGTTTTGAAGACAAGCAAGGACTGGGCAGTACCATCCCTAAATTTATTGTTGGATTATCCCCGAGTTTCAAATACAAGGGATTTGATTTGAGCTTTCTATTTCAGGGGCTTGCAGGTGTAAATGCTTATACTCAAAATGCATTGACAAATGTAACATGGGAGGACCAAACGCTTTCTACTCACTGGAGGGATGCATGGACACCACAGAATACGAATACGAAAACACCAAGTATAAAGTTCAACGATACATGGGATATGCAGGAGTCGTCTTTCTGGGTGCACGATTTGTCATTTATCAAATTGAAGAACTTACAGTTGGGTTATACCATTCCGGCTAGAATTACGTCCCAGATTGGACTTCAAAAGATATATGTTTTTGCAAATGCCCAAAATGTGTTTTCACTAGTAAATAAGGAATATGAGGGTTATGACCCTGAACGTAACACGTTTGATTCCGGACAGAACATGTATCCAATACCGAGAATTATTTCATTAGGTCTTAATCTTAATTTTTAAAACGATGAAACATAAAAATATATTATCTTATACCTTGGTGTTTATCCTGCTTCTTTCGTCTGCCGGATGCGGAGATAAATATTTGGATTTCTTTCCTGAAGATAAAATAACTTCAGCCAATTTTCCTCAAAACGAACAGGATATCAAATTATTACTTAATGGGGCCTATGCTTTGTTGAGAGAAACTTCTATCTATGATCAGGGATTATTTGGATTCGGAATATTGGATGGAGCGACACCAAATGGTTTTAACTGGGGAGGGTTGGCCATTACTAAAATTGGCAACGGCACGCTTTCATCAGGTGATGTCCAGACTGTAACTTTCCGTTGGCAAAGATGCTACAGCATAATTTTTCGGGCCAATTATTTAATACAAGCGCTTGAAACGGTGACTCTGACAGATGATGCAAAATCACTTTATAGCGGCGAAGCTCATTTTTTAAGAGGTCTAGCTTATGCAACATTAGTTGAATCTTATGGAGGTGTACCGATCTTGGAAACTATTCTATCTTCTGAAGAGGCCAGAAATGTTAGCAGGTCTACAGCTGAACAAAGCTGGGCTCAGGCAATTGCAGATTATGATTTAGCTATCGGCAAACTAAAAGTTGATGCTCCGGAAATTGGGCGGGCAACTAAAGGGGCCGCGCTAGGAATGAAGATGAGGGCCTATTTGTACCAGGGTAAGTACGATAAGGTATTGGAAACAGTAACTCAGATTGAGGCGTTGAATAAATATATTCTGTTTCCAAGCTATGAAGGACTTTTTAAACCGGAAAACGAAAATAACAAGGAGGTTCTTTTTGATATTCAATACATGGCCGGGGAGAATTCCCAGGGTTCTTTTCTTGACCAATACTGCGGAACCGGGACAGGAAGCTTTACAAGGGGAACCCGTTATGTACCTACTGATGATTTAGTCAATGCATATGAAACGGTTGATGGTTCGGCCGTTGATCCCATTAATCCTTACGTCAATAGGGATCCGCGCCTGAAATTCACCATTGTAGTTCCCGGTGATTACATCCTCGGGTATCGTTTCCCCAACTATATTTATCTCGGAGGAGCGTTCAATCATCCGGGAAACAGGATGAGGCATTTGAGCACCAGAAAATACCGTATTGAGCCAATATCAGCCTTGCCACCTTCAGGACAATCCTATTTAAATGATATCTTACTGAGGTATGCTGATGTGATTTTATCCAAAGCTGAAGCCATTATTGAAACAAATGGAAGTGTTGCGGAAGCAATTGCCCTCATCAACAGAATCAGGACTGAGCGTACTGATGTCAAAATAACAGCTTTACCTTTGACTTTATCCCGCGAAGTTGCCCGTGATAAATTAAGGCACGAACGAAGGATTGAGTTTGCTTTGGAAGGTTTGTACTGGATGGATATCAAGCGGTGGGGCATCAGTAAAAGCTTGTATCCCCTCAGTATTTATGATCATACCAAGAGCTTGATAGAGACCAGATTCCCGGGCGGATACCTTGAGTATTACAATTTATTGCCCATACCAAACAGTGAACTTGCATTGAATAAAAACCTCACCCAGAATCCGGGTTGGTAAGGAAAGTTGTATAATCAATTCATCAATGCCTCCCGGTTTGCCGGGATGGAGACCAAATCATGTTTGGATCAGACAATTCATCGCGCACTGCGGTGGATTGTTGATCTGGACATATTAAATGGTAAAATCAATATGAAAAACAGTGACGTTTCAAATGTTATGGCAGGGTATATGCACGCTGCCAATTGGCTTACAATGAGCACGCTTGCCTTTCTGTCAATAACAGGTGGCGAAGCAACAGCTAAGAACAAGCCTAATATTGTCTTTATTCTTGCCGATGATTTAGGATATGCAGACCTAAGTTGTTACGGAGCCGCCAATGTCAAAACTCCGAATTTGGACAATTTGGCCAGTGAAGGAGTGCGATTTACAGATTTTTATGCGCCAGCAGGAGTATGCTCACCCACACGTGCCAGTCTGATGACCGGTTGTTATCCCAAAAGGGTTGGTTTGCACGTTGCTGTTCTTCCACCCGAAACACGCAGCGGGCTTAATCCTCAGGAAATAACGATAGCTGAATTATTAAGGTCAGTAGGTTATTCAACCGGATGCATCGGGAAATAGCATCTTGGCCTTTTACCTGAGGTAAAGCCTAATGCCCAGGGATTTGACTACTATTATGGAATGCCGGGATCAAACCACGGGAGATCGGATTTGTACCGCAATGATACCCTGCTGAAAAAAAATAAAGAAGTTGATTATGATCAGATAACACAAAATTATACAAAGGAAGCGGTATCATTCATCCGAAAAAACAAGGGGAAACCGTTTTTTCTGTACATGGCCCATAGTGCCGTACATATTCCATTGTTTGCCTCTGAATCTTTTCGTCACCACAATGGTCTGAATGGTTTATATTATGATATGACAGAAGAGCTGGACTGGAGTTGCGGGGAAATTTTAAAAGAATTAAAAAATGAGGGTATCCTTGATAACACAATAGTCATATTCACATCGGACAATGGACCATCCGGAGTGGCAGCTCCACCCTTACACGGAGGTAAAGGCAGCACCTGGGAAGCAGGATTCAGGGTTCCATTTATTATACGTTGGCCTACAAAAATTCCTCAAGGCAGCATTTGCCATGAAATGGCAACCATGATGGATATGCTTCCAACAATAGCTAATCTAACCGGAGCAAAAATTCCAACTGACCGCAAGATCGATGGTTTTGATATTATCAAATTAATGACAGGAAAAAGCAAGGAATCTCCATACAATTTTCTTTGTTATTATGGTCGTGACGGACAATTAGCTGCAATACGGAAAGGACAATGGAAACTTCATATTCTTGAACCAAGCGAAAAATGGGCAGGAAAGCAGCCGGTAATTGAAGCATTGCTAAATACGAAACCTAGCACTCCACTTCCCTGGCTTTATGATCTCTCATCGGATATAGGAGAAACTAAAAATGTTGCATCAACTAATCCTAAAATGGTGAAGAGGATGCTTAATCAAGCTATTGCTTTTGATTCAAAACTGAAAAATGAGATTCGTCCGCCATACATTGAAAAATTGTAGAATATATATTTCATGAATTGTATCAAAACAAAATAAATATGATTAGAATAAGATGGATAAACACATTCCTTTTCGGCAGTATTTGTGTGAGTCCGGTACTCGCGTTTTCACAGGTGCACCCCAATTTTGTATTTATAATTGCAGATGATGTAAGTTGGGACGATTTTGGCTGTTATGGAAATGATGGTGTAAAGACTCCCAATATCGATCGGCTGGCAAGGGAAGGTTTGCGTTTTAATAATGTATATTTGACTGCAAGTTCATGTAGTCCTAGCCGTTGTAGTATTATATCAGGAAAATACCCCCATTCTAATGGGGCAGCAGAACTTCATACCCCATTACCTGTTACTGAGTTGCCCTATCCTCTTTTATTGAAAGAAAATAACTACTACACTGTACATGCGGGGAAATTTCACATGGGAACTCCAACTTACCGCGCTTTTGATCGCTACACGGACAATAACGGTTATGATAATGGCGATGGTGGAGAGAATAATTGGGTGCGATTTCTGAAGGAGAGGCCTAAAGACAAACAATTCTTTTTTTGGTTGGCTTCTTATGATGCACACCGTCCTTGGGGGGCAGATACATTTAAAATTATCCACAATCCGGCAAAAATGAAAATCCCACCTTTTTTTGTGGATACTCAGGAAACACGTTTGGATATAGCGTCTTATTACAATGAAATTGCCCGATTTGATTATTATATCGGGAAAGTCAGGGAGGAATTGGAGAAGCAAGGTGTGCTTGAAAATACTGTGATCATTGTTATGGCAGATAATGGACGTCCTTTTCCAAGGTGTAAAACGAGAGTTTATGACAGTGGAATGAAAACCCCTTTTATTGTCTTCTGGCCGAAAGGGATTCGCAACAGGGGCATTCAAATTGAAAGTATGGTAAGTGCTGTAGATATAGCACCCACAATTCTTGAACTGGCTGGAATTAAACGTCCAGACCAATACCAGGGTAAGAGTTTTGTCCCTATTTTGGAAAATCCTTCTGCCGAAATAAGAGCAGCAATTTTTTCAGAACACAACTGGCATGATTATGAAGCGTATGAACGCATGATCCGTACAAAAGATTTTTTGTACGTTCTCAATGCACGACCCAATTTAACCAATTGTGGACCTGCAGATTCAAAATCATCAGCCACCCAACACGCCTTAAATAAAATTAGGGATGAAGGGAGGCTAACACCAGCCCAGTCTGACATTTTTATTACTCCACGTCCGGTCGAGGAACTATTTGATGTTGTGAATGATCCAGATCAATTTCTGAACCTAGCTTCCATGCCAGAATATCAGGAAAAGCTGAAAGAAATGAGATGGCAATTGAGGGACTGGCAAGTCAAAACTGGGGATACAATACCTAAAGAATTGACACCTGATTGGTATGATAGGGAAACAGGTGAACCTCTGAAAATTGAACGAAAAAGAGTTGTTTTTTCTAACCAGGTAAAACAGTAAAATATGAATCAAGTTACAAAATCATTATTATTAGCAAGTCTTTCCGGAATAGGAAGCTATTCGTCACTTGCAGTGGATAATAACCATACCAACAAACCTAATATTCTCTTCATTTTAGCGGATGATTTAGGCTATGGAGATCTTTCTTGCCAAGGGGGAAAAGATATTCATACCCCAAACATTGATTTGCTTTTCAGCCAGGGAGTGAGGTTCGCTAATTTTTATGCAAACTGTACGGTCTGTTCTCCGACACGCGCTTCGCTGATGACTGGTCGTTTCCCTGATATGGTGGGTGTTCCTGGTCTTGTTCGCGATAATAAAAAAGATAATTGGGCCTATCTACTCCCTGGCACAATTACACTTCCTGATATGTTGAAAAAAGCAGGATACCATACCGCTCTTATCGGGAAGTGGAATTTAGGATTGGAAACTCCTAATCTCCCAAATGAACGAGGATTTGACTTCTTTCACGGATTTTTAAGCGATATGATGGACGATTATTGGTCACATCTGAGAGAAGGTATCAATTATATGCGGTTGAACACGACAGAAATAAATCCTCAGGGGCATGCAACAGATGTATTTACCGGTTGGGCAATAGACTATATCCTGGAAAAATCAAAAGAGAAAGCACCCTTTTTCTTGTACCTGGCCTATAACGCTCCTCATTTCCCCATACAGCCACCAAAAGAATGGCTGGAAAAAGTCAAAAAAAGGGAGGAGAATATTGAGGAGAAACGTGCGAAAGATGTGGCACTTGTCGAACACCTGGATGATGGTGTTGGAAAAGTTATGGAAGCACTGAAAAAATCTGGCCAGTATAACAATACAATCATCATCTTTTCTTCAGACAATGGCGGCCACTTGCCCAGCGGATCTTCGAACGGCGATCTCAGGGGAGGAAAACAGGATATGTATGAAGGCGGTATTAAGGTCCCGACATGCATGGTTTGGGATGGGATTTTAAAAGCAGGGGTCTATAGTCAGTTATCCTTGACAATGGACTTCTACCCTACACTTTGTTCAATTGCAGGATTAAAGGTCACCCACACCATTGACGGAATTGATTTATACCCTGGACTTTTAGATAAAAACAAGAAGGAGGAACCCAGATTGGTTTATTTTATGAGGCGTGAAGGCGGTATTTACGGGGGCTTGTGCTATTACGCTATTCGAAGGGGGGCTTTTAAGCTGATGCAAAATACACCTTACGAACAATTACAGCTATTTAATATTGAGGCCGATCCGCTGGAAAAAAATCCGTTGGATGCGAATAGCAAGGAAGCGATGGAGTTAAAGTTTATTTTGTCTCAACATATCAGAAAAGCCGGGGCAATCCCGTGGGAAAAACCTGGTGCTGAGTAAAATTTATTTCTTCCGAATGTGGTGCAGTAGAAGTGAGGTGAAAACCTTGGATTTGGGTGTTTTCTTATAATATGCTAATAATTAATTAACTAATATATTCTTATATGAGTACTTTAAAAACAAAATTGATGGCAGTCACGGGTATTTTATCTCTGGGTATTTCCGGACAGCAAAGTGCCACTGCAGCAGGAAAAGTCAAGGCTTCGACTCCTAATTTTGTCATTATCTTCGCCGATGACATGGGTTACGGTGATATTGGATGCTTTGGACACCCGACTATCAGAACGCCAAACCTGGACAAGATGGCTTCCGAAGGACAAAGATGGACAAGCTTTTATGTTGCAGCTCCTGTTTGCACACCTTCACGTGCCGGTTTGCTTACCGGAAGACTACCCATACGGACCGGAATGTCGAGCGAGAAAAGAAGGGTGCTTTTCCCCGATTCCAAAGGAGGACTTCCTGAGAAAGAGATTACAATTGCATCTGCCCTAAAAGGTTCAGGGTATTCGACTGCCTGCATCGGGAAATGGCATCTTGGTCACTTGCCCCAGTTTGCGCCAAATGCCCATGGATTTGACCTCTATTTTGGTATACCCTATAGCAACGACATGGATGTGATAGATCCTTCTAAATACATTGACTACGTAGTAAATCCTGAAGTCAGGTATTTCAATGTTCCTTTGATGAGAAATTCCGAGATCATCGAACGACCTGCTGATCAAACGACCATTACCAAACGATATACACAGGAGGCCGTTAAATTTATCAGTCAGAATAAGGATAAGCCATTCTTCCTTTATCTTGCTCACTCAATGCCTCACGTCCCGTTATTCCGATCTAAAGAATTCGAGGACAAAAGTTTAAGGGGGAAATACGGAGACGTGATCGAGGAGCTGGACTGGAGCGTAGGAAAAGTTTTAGCAGCTTTAAAACAAAACGGACTGGATGAGAATACAATGGTAATTTTCACCTCAGATAACGGGCCATGGCTGAGTTTCCAGGCCCAAGGAGGAAGCGCCGGCCTTCTTTCTGGAGGTAAAGGAGGCACTTATGAAGGAGGAATGCGGGAACCTACCATTATCAGATGGTCCGGAAAACTTAAGCCTGGCGTAATTATGGACATGGCAACAACGATGGATCTTTTGCCAACTTTCTGTAAACTGGCAAATGTGAAACTGCCAAATGACAGGTTATATGATGGTTATGACATTTCGCCAGTACTGTTTGGTACGGGAAAAAACCCCAGGAATGTGGTTTATTATTACAGGGATACCGAAGTATTTGCCGTTCGTGTAGGTGAATACAAAGCTCATTTTATTACGCAATCAGAATATGGGAAGGATGTAAAATTGATTCAGGATCCACCGATTTTATTTAATGTGAACATTGATCCCTCTGAAAAATTCAATGTTGCTAAAGAACACCCTGAAATTATTGTCGAAATCAGGAAGGTATTAGAAGCCCATAAAGCAACTTTGGTACCTGTTGAAAATCAACTTGAAAGATAATTTGATTGCCTCCTGATGGTATTTGTCATGGATATAATACCATCAGGAGGATTACCTGGCGGTATTAACTAGAACTTTAAGTTTGAAGAGGATTTGTGTTACCTTCGTCGCGATCCGTGCGAACAGTATGATGTAAAAGGAGATGTATCCGGAAGTGGCGACAAAGCTTAAAAAATTTGTCGACGAAGCCATAGAAGACTTGGGAGATGATTTGATGAATTTAAATGTATCAAATGTCCTTGTACCAAGGTGTATTTAGAAATCGTGCGGGACTCGGTTCATTTATTAATACAAACAAAGATGCTTTTCAGAATGCAGTGTGGGATCAAAGATATTTTGAATTATGCTATGAAAATAAAATGTGGTTTGATATTTTGAGAACACGATTAATTCGGGAGGCTCTATTATAATATACGGTTGATAGTTTGAGAATAAAAGTTATCTTTGTTGATCAATTCATTTTCAACATGGTAATACAAGAACAGATTAAGCAACTATTTGAATTATTGGGTCGCAGAGAAAAGATTTTGATTTTAAA
>JBBSDG010000115.1:0-11243 GCA_038249635.1 Bacteroidales bacterium
CCATTTTTACAAAAAACGGTGTTATCAGTAAAAGCGATCTGATAAGGCAGAAGCATTTAGCCAATTCATTTACAGGTTTAACCTGGTCGTTAAATTACCATCTTAATAAACTGCAATCTTCTCTTGGTGGATCATGGAATACTTACACAGGAAATCATTTCGGAACGGTTATCTGGTCGCAGTTTGTCGGTAACAGCGAAATAAATCACGAATGGTACAGGAGCAAGGCATTGAAAAGAGATTTCAATATTTTTGCAAAAACTGAATATGATATTACTGAAAAACTGCATACCTGGCTCGATCTGCAATTCCGCCGGATTGATTATTCCATCAATGGGATTGATGATGACCAACGCGACATCACTCAGAATCATAGGTTTAACTTTTTCAATCCCAAAGCTGGCTTATCCTATGACCTATCAGGTAATCAGAACTTTTATGCATCCTTATCAATAGCCAATCGCGAGCCTAACCGCGATAATTTTGTGGATGCCGATCCTTCGAAACCTGTTCCACAGCCGGAAAGATTATATGATGCGGAGGCTGGCTATTCTTTCAGTACAAACCATTTAGCAATTAATGCAAATGCGTATTACATGTATTATAATCAGCAGCTTGTGCTAACTGGTGCAATCAACGATGTGGGTTCGGCTGTTATGATAAATGTGCCTTACAGTTATCGGGCTGGTTTGGAATTATCAGCGAAAGTATTGATTACAGAAAAACTTTCGTGGGAACCATCTTTAACATTGAGCCATAATAAAATAAAAATATTTACCGAATATGTTGATGATTGGGATACAACCAATCAGATAGCCGTAAATCACACGAATACTGATTTGTCATTTTCTCCTTCAGTAATTGCAAACAGCTCTTTAAACTGGATGGCTTTCAAAGGATTTAATGCTAGTTTGATCAGTAAATTTGTGGGTCGGCAATACATTGATAACACGCAGAGCAGCGACCGGCAACTCGATCCGTATTTCGTAAACAATCTCCTTGTAAAATACACGCTTAACCCCGGATTTGTTAAAGAGATTAGTTTTTCGCTGATGATTAACAACCTGCTGAACGAAAAGTACGAATCGAATGCATGGGTTTACCGATATTCGTCGGAAAACATTTTGCAGAAACAGGATGGCTATTTCCCGCAGGCAGGGATTAATTTTATGGCGGGAATTTTGGTGAAATTGTAATTTGAAGGGGTTAGGATTTATGGGTTAGGGTTTAGGGAAGACCTAGATTTTTGGCTAGTTTATACTATTCACAAGCTAGAAATGAACCCAAATAGTTCTAATTTTCATCCCCTAACCCCTAAAACCTAAACCCCAACCCCTATTTTTCCTACCTTTGCCCTCCTATGCCAAATATCATTACCATAAAGAATAAAAAAGCCTGGCACGAGTATTTCCTCGTCGAACAGTTCACCGCCGGTATTATGTTGCTGGGAACTGAAATAAAATCAGTCCGCGATGGAAAAGTTAATTTAACCGACAGCTATTGCGCTTTTGAAAAGGACGAATTGTTCCTGTTGAATGCTCATATTTCAGAATATAAATTCGGCAACCAGTTCAATCATATTGCCAAACGCGCACGAAAACTTTTGCTAAACCGGCAGGAACTCAAGAAAATCATAGGAAAAACACGTGAAAAAGGCCTTACTATCGTTCCTATCGAAATGTTTATCAATGAAAAAGGCTTATGTAAGATAACCATCTCTATAGCCAAAGGTAAAAAGTTGTACGACAAACGCGAGACACTGAAAACAAAGGATAATAAACGGGAGATGGATAGGAGACATGAGGATTAAGCGTTTCAGAGTTGCAGAGTTTCAGGGTCAAATTCCAAACTATACATAAAATTTGCATAAGGGTTTTCCCCAACGGGGAGATGTCCGAAGGACAGAGGAGTCTTTTCATGTTTGTAGAGTTAGAGAGTTGCAGGGTTTCAAAGTTACAAAGTTACAGGCCGGGGAGCAGATCCGAATCGCAAAGTACCTGAATATTTGGGTCTAAGTAGTTAGGAATCAGATATTCTTCGAAAACAAATTGTGGATGTTCATTTTCGGAATTAGCTAAGATTATCAATCTTCTTTGACTATTCAAACCCTTCAAACTCTTCAAACCCTTCAAACCCTTCAAACCCTTCAAACCAATGAGTGACATTCCTTTCAAAGCATATTGGATTACCGAAGAATCTGACGGTTCCTTTCGCCACCAGGTTATTGAACGAAATACCGGCGAACTTCCTCAACACGGGGTTCTGATCAAAGTTGCCTTTTCATCACTCAATTACAAGGATGCCTTATCCGCCTCCGGCAATAAAGGTGTTACCCGCCGTTATCCGCATACACCGGGCATTGATGCTGTCGGCGTTGTTGCCGAAAGCAGTTCCCCCGATTTTAAACCCGGCGATCAGGTAATTGTAACCGGTTACGACCTGGGAATGAATACTATGGGCGGATTTGGCGAATATATCATTGTACCTGCTGCATGGGTGGTTCCTTTACCCGCAGGTTTGAACATGGAAGAAAGCATGATCCTTGGAACTGCCGGATTTACAGCTTCATTAGCCATGCATAATTTGTTGCGATGCGGACAAAAACCGGAAGATGGTGGTTTATTGGTAACAGGTGCAAGCGGTGGTGTAGGCAGCCTTTCGGTGGCTATTTCATCACATCTGGGTTTTGAAGTTATAGCATCATCAGGAAAAGCTGATAAAACGGAATATCTTTTAAAGTTAGGAGCAAATAGCGTGATTAGCCGTGCCGAAGTTGACGATTTATCCGGCCGCATGCTTCTCCGTCCGCAATGGGCCGGAGCTATTGATACAGTTGGAGGTAATACACTGGCTACCATTCTGAAATCCCTTAAAGCACATGGAAGTGTTGCCAGTTGCGGCAATGTAGCCTCTCCCCTTCTCAATACCAGCGTTTTTCCGTTTATCCTTAATGGAGCTAACCTGTTGGGAGTAAATTCGGCAACCACACCCATGCCTTTACGCCTGGAAATTTGGAATAAACTCGCCGGTGAATGGAAACCTGATTTTAGTCATATAGAAACAAAAATTGTTGGTTTAGATGAAATTCATAATTCTGTTGAAAAGATTTTAAACGGTGCAATCACTGGAAGAGTGGTTCTGAAACATAATTAAAGAAAGCTGGTTGTAATATATGTCGGCTTTGTTCGAACGGGAGCATTGCCGCATTAAAATAAATCCTTATTCACGATGACTTTCAACACAGAAATAAAAAATAATACGCTCAAAGATCTGGCCCGGCTTATTTCGGCAAATAAGGATGAAATAATACGGCAGAATAAAATTGACCTGGAGGCTGCTAAAAATATAGACTCCACTTTGATCGACCGCCTGAAAGCTGACGAAAAGAAAGTGACCGGCATGGTAATGGCTGTTGAAGAAGTTATCGGCCTGGATGATCCGGAAGGAAAGTTGCTCAGTAAATATGAGCATCCGAATGGAATGTTAGTCGAAAACAGGGCTGTACCCTTCGGAAAAATTCTTATCATTTACGAATCGAGACCCGATGTTACCATCGAAGCTGCCGTAAGTGCTTTTAAAGCGGGCAACAAGATATTGCTTAAAGGCGGAAAAGAAGCGCGTAATACAAATCTGTTCCTGGTAAAGCTCTGGAAACAGGCACTAAGCAAAAATAATGTTCCCGAAAATTATGTAAGTTATCTGGATATTAGCCGTGAAGAAACCCGGCAAATGCTGAGAGACAACACCTGCCAGCTCGATCTTATTATTCCCCGCGGAGGCGAAGAACTTATTAATTATATCCGGCAGAATACTTCCATACCCCTTATCATCAGCGGACGGGGAAATAATTTCGTGTATGTTCATCACTCAGCCGATTTTGAAATGGCAACCCAGATTATTCTGAACGGGAAAAGCAGACTGAGCGTGTGCAATGCTATTGACAAAGTGCTTTTCGATAAAAACATTCCCGACCTCGCTGCTAAGATGATTAAACTTTTAGGTAGAGCCAAAGCCATGAAGCTGGAAGTTTTCGGCGACGGTAACTTTTTTTCACAGTTTAGTGAAGCTAAACCCCTGGAGAGCAGCAATATGTACGAAAAGGAATTTCTGTCCGAAAAAATACTTTTTGCTTTGGTAGATTCAACGGATGAAGCCATCCGGATTAATAATAAATATTCTGGCGGTCATAGCGCGGTGATTGTTTCGGCGGATAAAAATGCTGCTGAAAAATTTCAGAATGAAGTGGATTGTGCTGCCGTTTACCATAATGCTTCTTCACGCTTTACTGATGGCGGTCAGTTTGGCTTCGGCGCCGAAATAGCCATCAGCACACAAAAGATGCATTTCAGGGGTCCGGTTGGCCTGGCGCAATTGGTTACAAACAAATGGTTAATTTTCGGCGACGGACAAATCAGGAATTAGTATGAAATCGAGGTTAGTTATTAAAATTGGAACATCAACGCTTACACAGGGAACCGATAGAATTTCGCGGGGGAAACTGGAGGATATTGCCAGGCAACTATACAGATTAAAGAATGAGTACGATATTATTCTTGTTTCGTCAGGCGCTATCGCCACTGCACGACAATTTATAACTATCGAAGGCTGGGATAAACTTGTTGCTTCCAAACAAGCCATGTCGGCTATTGGACAGCCAAAGCTGATGCAAATCTACAGTGAGGTATTCAGCGATTTCGGTCTCCATATTGCACAGTGTCTTATGACTTACCGCGATTTCGAAAATGAGGAGTCGCGTATGAATACTCTTAATACACTCGAAGAATTACTTTCGCACAATTATATTCCCATTATCAACGAAAACGATACTGTGGCGGTAGAAGAACTGGTGCTGGGCGACAACGACAAGCTATCGGCGCTGGTTACAACACTTATTCATGCCGATATATTAATTATTGCTTCGGATGTGGACGGGCTTTTCGACAAGAACCCTAATATTTACATGGATTCCAACCTCATTACGGAAGTCTCCGATCTCAGTTTGATTGATAAATACATTGAAGAACGTGAAAACGGTCTTGGCACTGGTGGCATGACTTCAAAAATACACGCCATCAGGATTTGCTTTGAAAAAGACATTACAGTGTATCTTGTAAATGGCAGCAGAACGAATTTTATCGAAGACAGCCTGGAGGAAAAAATTCCGTTTTCAAAGTTTATCCCGCAAAAAAAGTAATTAGATTAATCCCGGTATAAATGCTGAATTCAATAGCAGCTTTTCACAATTCTTACTACGTCTGATTTCAGTATCTTTATAACTGAATACCATACATTTATTTTTGATTCGCTTATTGATTAACCGAGATAAATTCAGGAGTCCAAAGACGCTCGTTCAATGCTTCGCGTTCAAGGATTCAATGCTTCGCGTTCGATGTTGCGCGCTCAAAGCTGCAAGATCAAGGTTTCGCATCGAAATTTATGGGTTAACTATAATGAAGCAGAAGAATTACTTGCATTCTAAAGTTAATGATCTTTAACATAGCTAATAAGTAAGTAACTGAACAATAAGCTATTTGGAGACAACTATTTTCTATTTCCAATTAACTATTAACTAAAATTGTTAATTATAAACAATAACATAAGATTTTGATTCTATCACTGTAAGATTATTATCTTTGCCACATCAAAATAAAACGACTAATAACTCATAACTATATGATTACTAACAACTTTATTTATCGTCATAACGGTCCGGGGAGGAATGAAACCGAACATATGCTTAAGGCTATCGGCGTTGAATCGCTGGACCAGTTAATCGACGAAACTGTTCCCGCTTCAATCAGGCTGACAAAACCGCTGAATCTTCCTGCCGGACTTAATGAATTCGAATATCTGAACCATATAAAAGGACTTGCATCAAAAAATAAGGTGTTCAAATCCTTTATCGGGATGGGATATTATAACACAATAACTCCTGGTGTAATTTTAAGGAATATTTTCGAAAATCCGGGTTGGTACACTTCCTATACTCCATACCAGGCCGAAATCTCACAAGGCCGCCTCGAAGCCTTACTCACCTTCCAGACTATGGTTTGTGACCTAACCGGAATGCCTCTTGCCAATGCTTCGCTACTGGATGAAGCAACTGCTGCTGCCGAAGCGATGATCATGCTCCATAATGCCCGCTCCCGCGAAGCCGTTAAAGCCGGTGCCAATACGTTTATAGTTTCCGAAAGTACGTATCCGCAAACCTTGGCAGTACTTCAAACCCGTGCCAAACATCTTGGTATTGAAATTGAAATTAAATCGTGTAATGATTTCGAACCTGCCACCCATATTTTCGGTGTATTATTGCAATATCCTAATCAATACGGCGAGGTTCATGAGTACCGCAAACTCGTTAACCTTGCGCATGAAAACGGGATTACAGTGGCAGTGGCAACCGATTTATTAAGTCTTGCACTACTTACACCTCCGGGCGAATGGGGAGCTGATGTTGTTGTTGGTTCGACACAGCGATTTGGTATCCCGATGGGTTTTGGAGGTCCTCATGCTGCTTTTTTCGCTACAAAAGAAGAATACAAACGCTTTATTCCAGGCCGTATAATCGGCGTTTCTATTGATGCACAGGGCAACCGCGCTCTACGCATGGCCTTACAAACCCGCGAACAACACATAAAACGCGAACGTGCCACTTCAAATATCTGCACGGCACAGGCACTGCTTGCCATAATGGCCGGAATGTATGCAGCCTACCACGGTCCAAATGGCATTCGCGAAATTGCCCGCCACATTAATATTCTTACAGGTGTGCTGGCTACTGAAGTTCAGAAGTATGGTTACAAACAATTAAATGCCAATTTCTTCGACACATTGCTTATCAGCCTGCCTGAAAGTGCAAAAATGAATAAGCTTCATAAACTAGCGGTCGAAAGCCATGTGAACTTCAATTATATAGGCGAAGACAAAATAGGAATCAGCCTTGATGAAACTACTTCGCTGGAAGATGTAAACCTTGTACTTCACATTTTTGCATCAGCCAATAACAAACAATTTACTGAATTTAAATGCGACCCTGCCGAATGCAGCCTGATCCGGACTTTTGCTCCTTCGATGGACCGGCAGTCAGAATACCTCACCGAACCTGTTTTCAACAATTACCATTCGGAAACGGAGATGATGCGGTATATGAAGAAACTCGAAAACCGAGACTTGGCACTCAACCGCAGCATGATCCCGCTTGGATCGTGTACCATGAAACTGAATGCCGTTGCTGAACTTATTCCGTTAAGCTGGCCCGAATTTGGATCAATTCATCCATTCGCACCTGTTGATCAAACCAAAGGATATCATATTCTGATCCGTGAACTGGAAAAAGCTCTTTGCGAAATTACCGGTTTCAAAGCGGTTTCGTTGCAGCCTAACTCAGGTGCTTCGGGAGAATATACCGGATTATTAGTTATTGAAGCATATCACTTAAGCCGTGGCGATGAACATCGTAAAGTTTGTCTGATACCTGCATCAGCACACGGAACAAATCCGGCAAGTGCTGCAATGGCCGGCATGCAGGTGGTGGTGGTAAAAACCGATCCCAACGGCAATATTGATATGATTGATCTACGCGAAAAAGCGATCAAACATAAAGATAGTCTTGCAGCCTTAATGGTTACCTATCCTTCAACGCATGGTGTGTTTGAAGAAAGTATTCTTGAAATTGCAGCCATAATTCATGAAAACGGCGGCCAGGTATATATGGATGGTGCCAATATGAATGCACAGGTCGGTCTTACCAATCCGGGTACTATTGGAGCTGATGTTTGCCATCTGAACCTGCACAAAACCTTTGCTATTCCTCACGGCGGCGGCGGCCCGGGCGTTGGCCCAATCGGCGTGGCTGAGCATCTTGCGCCTTTCCTTCCAGGTCACCCGGTTGTTAAAACCGGTGGCAGCCAGGCCATACAGGCTGTTGCTGCAGCACCGTTCGGCAGCGCATTGGTATTGCCTATATCGTATGCCTATATCAAATTACTTGGGGGAAACGGTCTTACCGAAGCTACCAGATATGCCATACTTACTGCCAATTATATCAAATGCAGGCTCGAAGGCCATTACAAAATACTATACACCGGGAGTAACGGACGGGTGGCTCATGAGCTTATACTCGACTGCAATCAGTTTCTGAAAACTGCTGATGTAGCGGCGATTGATATAGCTAAGCGACTTATGGACTATGGTTTTCACGCGCCTACGGTAGCGTTCCCGGTTGGCGGCACCCTAATGGTTGAACCTACCGAAAGTGAGCCTTTAGCTGAACTTGATCGCTTTGTTGATGCCATGATCAGTATTCGTAAGGAAATTGCAGCCATTGAAGATGGAAGTATTGACAAGCACGACAATGTAATTCGACATGCTCCGCATACATTGGCTATGGTAACCACCGATAACTGGACACTGCCATACACCCGCGAAATTGCTGCATTCCCGATGCCATGTGCCAAAGAAGACAAATACTGGCCTGCTGTTACACGCATTGATGATGCCTGGGGCGACCGGAACCTGGTTTGCACATGTGCGCCGGTTGAGAGTTATGTGAAGGAATGATGGTTGAGTTGGGGGGACAAGGAGATGGGGTGATTGTTAGACAGGGAGACAGGGAGACAGGGGGACAAGGAGATGGAAAGCAGGAATATGGGGAATCATGTCTTTGTTGGAAATAGCATATAAATGTGAAAGGCTGCCTGATATGGGCAGCCTTTCACATTTTAATCTACGAATAAAACCTTCCGGCGTATTTACTAAGCTTGGAATCCAAAAATATGGAGTTAATTTACCTTTTTCTTTTTCACTAATTTTTCTGCTGCAAGCAAAGCATCATAGGCATTTACTATTCCGCCGGTTACTGAAAGTTTCGAAAACTTTGATTTCGTTTCTTTATCAGATGTAATATTCGGAATGTTAACTTTCTGGCGATTCCTTTTGGATGATTTAAGCAGCACAGTTTTAAGCTCTGTAGCTGTTAACTGCGGATAGTACGACCAAACCAATGCGGCTACTCCTGCAACTACAGGGCTTGAATAGCTTGTACCATCTCCCAACTGATACGAATTGTCTGGATACAATGAAATTATATTTACACCCGGAGCGAAAAAATCAACTGAAACAAGTCCGTAATTTGAAAAAACGCCACATAGATTTTCATTCAGTTCAATGGAAGAAGCACCTACATTTACCCAGTTATTTGCGATTGTGCCATCACTCATATTTTTTGTTGGGTAACGCTCATGCAAATCAAGGTTCTCAGCCTCATTACCGGCAGCATGCACTAATAATACATTATGTGCATCAGCGTATTTTATGGCAGCATCTAAAAATTGCTTGTTGGTTGCAAAGGACTTTCCAAAGCTCATATTGATAATATTTGCACCATTATCAACTGCATAACGGATTGCCAGGGCCACATCTTTATCGCGTTCATCTCCGTCAGGAACAACGCGGATTCCCATTATTTCAACATTTTCTACAATTCCGTCAATACCAATTCTATTATTCCTGTCGGCGGCAATAATTCCCGATACAAAAGTTCCGTGAAAGGCATCGGGTCCGGTAACATCTCCGTTGCCGTATTTATTGTCAGTAATATCATCAAGGTTATCCGAAATCAATTTCCTTGGTTCAAATTCAAGGTTAAGGTAATAATCAAGATAGATATTTACCCTATCCTTCATGCCTGGCAATGATTTCATTGAAAATCCTTTTTTATATAAGCCAAGAAAGTATTCTTTCGAGCTGATAACCGGCTCCGAATCTGTATTTATACTCTCAACATCGCTTTGGCTAAACTCATCTTTTTTCAGATAGTCCTTTATAACTGTTTCGTTCGATCTCAGCTTTTTCTCAAAATCATCAATATTCTTTTTCCTGTTCGTGTATTTATTCAACTCTTCTTTATACTTCTGCTTACATTCAGTATATAGCTTATATGATTCCTTTTCAGAATCATTTACCTGCTCAATGCTTGTTATTTTTTCGAAACGTGGATTCAACTGCCTGTATATCCTGACGTATTCCATATTTTCTTGCTTTATATTCTCTCCTTTGGAATTGCCGATAAAATTCCATCCGTTAACATCATCAACATAGCCATTTTTGTCATCATCAATCATGTTGCCGGGAATTTCCTTTTTGTTTGTCCATATTTTCCCTTTGAGATCAGGATGATTGATATCGACGCCTCCATCAATAACTGCAACGATTACTTTTTTGCCTGGTGCTTTATTTTTGAGTAAGTCATTATAAGCCTGGTACACCGAAACTCCCTGTTTTTTATCATTTGCCGGGCTGAGATTGAACCAGTTAAGGTATCTTTTATCGAGCGAATCAACGGTTGAAACACCCTTGCGTTGCGAATAAAGTACTGAGGATGAAAGGAATAATGCAATTAAAAGCAAAAACTTACATGAATGGTGTCGCATTTATACTTGATTTTTAAGGTTATGGTAATAACAGTTGTGCCAATCTGCAAAAGAAAGAATAATGGTAAAAAAGGATCAATTGAAGATTGGGAATATCAAAATTTAAATGTAAAATTTGGATAGTTTCATTTCAATTAAATCATTTCATTATGAACTTTCATTTCAGTGTGCAATGGCAAAATTAGAATAATAGTACAATTTGAAAAATATTTATTGTAAAATCTTAACATAATTTTAGAACTCCTGACACCTCGCAAAGTGAAAACGCAGTTTTTATATGTCATTCTTTAAATGGCAATTCATATTTCGGTGCGCTGCACCTTTTCGAGAATCCTTTATTACTCTTCTATAAATATTCCGGTGCGCTGCACCTGGTTTTTGCGATAACATTTTTTTGAAAAGCCGCAGAGCGGCGAAATATTTATAGTTTCGAATATCAAATGAATACAAAGGTGCAGCGCACCGGAATATTTTCCAGATCTCTCCTTAAATTCTATGTTTGTACATGAAAAATAAAGAATTGATTTTTCGCATATGATAAAACATGAATTCGCAAACATGCTTGTTAATTTATTTATCCGAAAATTCCGCGCATTCAATTTGCTTCTATATTTCATAATTAATTGATCCTGATGAACCGGGTCAGGAGTACTGAATTTAATAACAACGAGTCATTTAAAATTCATGAGCGCCAGTTGATCAATATGAGAATGTCCGATTGGGGCAATTAAAAAAAGTGGCAATATCAATTACCAGCAACCGGATTATACCTTACAATTTCATTGTATCACTGTTCAGCAGCCAAACAAAAAG
>JBBSDG010000116.1:0-11142 GCA_038249635.1 Bacteroidales bacterium
ATCCTTTATCAAGATCACCTTTATCTTTGTATAAATTAGCCAGTGAAGTATAAACACTAACTTCTTTCATTTTAAGGTCAACCAGGTACTGGTATTTTTCAATTGCTTTGTCCAGAAAAGCTTTATCGGTAGCAGCCTTTTTCTCGAGGCATAAGGCTAATCCATAGTTGGCCAATGTATCAATTACTTTGTTTTCATTACTGATAGCAACTGTTTTATCGAAATTGGTCATTGCTTTATCATAATCATTCTGCTGAAAATAGGTAATCCCTGTATTAAAGAATTCGCCACTAACAATTTTCATTTTGGGAGCGATATCCGATTTGAGATCTTCCTTTGTATCAATTGCTTTGGCTTTAGCATAAGATTCATACGCAATATTTAATGCATCAGGAACTAAAGGCGATTGAACTGCTTTTTCTTTTGGGATTTCACCAATAGCTTCAAGTTTCCCCTGATTGGTTAAATTTAAAGCTAAATTTAAATCGTTATAATAAAGTATTTCCTTATCTCCATCTTTAGAGGTTGAACCTGGTTCTCCAAGTACTCCATAGATTTCAATTTTGGTCATTCCAACCTGAATTTTCTCCTTTTTAACGGAGAGAAGATGGATATCCAGATAAATGTTGCCTTTGTACATCCATACTTTGGCATCGGTGGCAGCTTCAGGAGCTGCTACTGCTCTATCGATAGCATCTTTTGCCTTTGACAGATCATTTTTATTCCAGGCACTGTATGCGGCATTCTTGTCTTTCTTAAATTGAGCGAAAGCTCCACTTACCAGCATAATTAGGGCAAATAAAACAAGGGTTCTTTTCATTTCCTTAACTTTTTTAGTTTAATTTTCTTTGAGTTAGTGTTATTTATTTAATTCTATGGTATTTATAATTCGGGATTTACATCCGGTGATTCAGTTTCTTCGGTCGAATCAACATTCTCATCCGATTCAATTATTTCTGTTCCATCAAGAAGTTCAATGTCATCAGCATCCTCGAGTTCGCATTCAACTTTTGCAACTGCTGCAATTCCATCATCTTCTTTCAGGTTTATCAGCCTCACTCCTTGTGTTGCCCGTCCCATTACTCTGAGATCGCTTACTCCCATCCGGATTATAATTCCGGAGAGATTAATAATCATCAGGTCGTCGGTATCTGTAACATTTTTAATTGCTATCAGGCTTCCGGTTTTGTCAGTAACGTTAATGGTCTTAACACCTTTACCGCCACGGTTTGTAACCCTGTAATCCTCCAGATCTGAACGCTTGCCATAACCTTTTTCCGAAACAACAAGAATAGTCTCCTCAGCACTATTAACACATATCATGCCAATTACTTCATCGTTTTTCCCTCCCAGCGTGATACCCCTTACTCCTGTAGCGGTGCGGCCCATCGGACGTACAGTTTTTTCGTTGAAACGGATTGCTCTGCCGCTGCGCAAAGCCATCAGAACTTCGCTTGTGCCGTTGGTTAGCCTGGCTTCGAGTAAATGGTCGCCTTCATTAATATTGATAGCGTTAATACCATTCAAACGTGGGCGTGAATATGCTTCGAGTGAAGTTTTTTTGATGGTACCTTTCTGAGTACAAAGTATTATGAAATTGTTTTTAACATACTCTTCGTCTTTCAGGTCTTTCAGGTTAATGATTGCCCTTACCTTATCGTCAGCTTCAATATTAAGCATATTTTGAATTGCACGGCCCTTCGATGTTTTACTTCCTTCAGGGATTTCATAAACCCTGAGCCAGAAGCATTTACCTTTTTCGGTAAAGAACAACATATAGTTATGAGCAGTAGCAATGTAGAGATGCTCAAGGAAGTCCTCATCGCGTATATCCGAACCTCTTGCTCCACGCCCTCCCCTGCTTTGACGGCGATATTCCGATAGCGGTGTACGTTTCATATAACCCATATGGGATATAGTAATTACAACGGCTTCGTCGGCAATGGTATCTTCGATTCTGAAATCTTTTGAATTGAGTTCAATGCGGGTTTTGCGTTCATCGCCGTATTTTTCCCTGATCTCGATGAGTTCAGTTTTAATGATATCGAACTGAAGGGCTTCATCGGCAAGTATTCCTAAGTAATATGCAATGATTTTCATCAGTTCGGCATATTCCTCTTTTAGTTTCTCCCTTTCGAGACCGGTTAAACGCTGCAGACGCATATCCAGAATAGCTTTTGCCTGTAGTTCGCTGAGTGAAAAACGCACCATCAGGTTTGCCCTGGCTTCGTCGGGCGAAGCTGCTGCTCTGATTATGGCAATTACTTCATCAATGTTGTCGAGCGCAATCAGAAGACCTTCGAGAATATGGGCACGTTTCTGAGCTTCGGCCAAATCAAAACGAGTCCTTCTGAGGATTACTTCATGACGGTGATCAATAAAATGACCGATTAGTTGTCTGAGGTTGAGCTGGTACGGACGACCTTTTACCAGTGCTATAGCATTGGTACTGAATGAAGTCTGCAATGCAGTGTACTGATAAAGCTTATTCAATACAACGTTGGAAACAGCATCCTTTTTAAGTTCGTAAACAATACGAAGTCCGTTACGGTCGCTTTCATCACGTATGTCGTGAATACCTTCAATTTTTTTCTCGTTAACAAGGTCGGCTGTTTTTTTGATCATTTCAGCCTTATTTACCTGGTAAGGTATTGAAGTAAAGATGATTGCTTCACGACCTTTTTCGTCGGTTTCGAAAGTGGATTCACCACGCATAACCAAACGTCCGCGGCCGGTTTCGTAGGCTTCGCGAACACCTTCATACCCGTAAATAATACCACCGGTAGGAAAATCGGGTGCCTTGATGTATTTCATCAGGCCTTCAACCGTAATTTCCTTATCATCGATATAGGCAATGCAGCCATTAATAATTTCGGTAAGATTATGAGGAGGAATATTGGTGGCCATTCCTACAGCAATACCTGAAGTGCCGTTAATCAGCAGGTTGGGTATTTTAGCAGGCAAAACCGTAGGTTCTTCAAGTGTATCGTCAAAATTTAATTTAAAGTCAACCGTATCCTTATCAATATCTGCAAGTAATTCCTCAGCCAATTTACGCAGACGAACTTCGGTATAACGCATGGCAGCCGGGCTGTCACCATCAATGGATCCAAAGTTTCCCTGTCCATCCACAAGTGGGTACCTTAGCGACCATTCCTGAGCCATACGCACCATTGCATCATACACCGATGTGTCGCCATGCGGGTGATATTTGCCAAGAACTTCTCCGACAATACGAGCCGATTTCTTGTACGATCTGTTTGAAAGTACTCCCAAATCAAGCATCCCGTATAATACTCTTCTATGAACAGGTTTTAGGCCATCGCGCACATCGGGAAGTGCACGCGAAACGATAACCGACATCGCATAATCAATGTAGGCACCTTTCATTTGTGTTTCAATATTTACAGGTACAATTCTTTCCCCGTCCTGAATGTTATCCATTTCTCAATCCCTTCATTTATAGTAACTTATGTTACCGCTAATATATCTACGAAAGTACACTTTTTTTTGATACAAAAAACACAATAGTAAGCTTTTTTGTTCCTGTTTTCAACATTTAGCTGTTGATAATATCAAATTCCTGAAAATGAAGGTTTAAGCCTTATAAACAAATCATTTGTGCAAACTATTTACGGACTTGTGCGTTTATATTGTAAATTTGTAAGGATTATAATAAAAACTAATTTAGTATAGGAAAGGACTGATAAATACATGGAAGCAAAGTTTTCACAGAGAGTTAAAGATGTGTTGTCCTTCAGCCGCGAAGAGGCTTTAAGGCTTGGTAATGAGTATATAGGTGTTGAACACCTCCTGTTGGGTATGATAAGGGAAGGTGATGGTTTGGCGATTCGTATTCTGAGTTACCTGAATGTGGATATGACTGAACTCCGCCGTACTATTGAAACGGCGATAGCCAACCCGGCGAACCACAATAAAATAAATGATAATCTTCCTTTAGTGAAGCAAGCGGAGCGTGCGCTCAAACTTACTTACCTGGAAGCCAAACTTTTCAACAGCGAATTAATAGGGACGGAACATTTGCTCCTTGCAATCCTGAAAGATGAAGATAACTTGGTAACCCGTTCGGTAAAAAAATACAATGTTGATTACGATTTATTTAAGGAAGAAGTGAAATCATATTTAATTACGGGCGAAGATTCATCACAATCGCAGGGAGATAAAGAAAGATTTTTTGGTGAAAGCAACGCCGATCCAAAAGACGAACTTTCCGGCAGCTCGCAGGATGATGATCCGGATGAAGGTGGTGGTATTGAAAACCTGAGAAAGACTGCCGACAGCAAATCGAAAACTCCGGTTCTTGATAATTTTGGCCGCGACCTTACCAAAGCAGCCGAGGAAAATCGCCTTGACCCTATTGTTGGTCGCGAGAAAGAACTCGAAAGGATTTCTCAGATTCTGAGCCGTCGTAAAAAAAATAATCCAATCCTTATCGGCGAACCCGGTGTGGGTAAATCTGCCATAGCCGAAGGTTTGGCATTGAGAATTATTCAGCGGAAAGTTTCACGCGCCTTGTTCAACAAGCGAGTTTATACACTAGATCTGGCTTCGCTGGTTGCAGGTACCAAATACCGTGGGCAGTTCGAAGAGCGGATGAAAGCTGTATTAAATGAGCTGGAAAAAAACCGTGATATTATCCTTTTTATTGACGAGATTCACACTATAGTTGGTGCAGGAAATGCAAGCGGATCGCTTGATGCCAGCAATATGTTTAAACCGGCACTTGCCCGGGGCGAAATACAATGTATAGGCGCAACCACACTTGATGAATACCGCCAGTATATTGAAAAGGACGGCGCGTTGGAACGCAGGTTCCAAAAGATCATTGTTGATCCTACTTCTCCCGATGAAACGGTTATTATTCTGAATCAGATCAAGGAGAAATATGAGGATCACCACCTGGTAAAATATACGCCAGAGGCAATAAATGCCTGCGTAACGCTTACCAACCGCTACCTTACCGACCGTTGCCTTCCCGACAAGGCCATTGATGCGCTTGACGAATCAGGTGCCCGTGTTCATATTTCAAATATGCATGTTCCTGTTGAGATTGTTACCACTGAAAGTCTCATAGAGGATATCAGGCAGAAAAAAATGAAGGCGATCAAAGGCCAGAAATATGAAGAAGCTGCCCGTTACCGCGATGACGAGCGTAAAGCACAGGCGCAGCTTGAAGCTTTGAAACAGAGTTGGGAAGAAGATTCGAAAATTAACCGCCAGTTGGTTACCGAAGATAATGTTGCCGAAGTTGTTGCCATGATGACCGGTGTTCCGGTTCAGCGTATTGCCGAAAATGAAGGTTCGCGGCTTATGAATATGGAGCAGGAACTTGGGGGTTCGGTAATTGGTCAGGATGAAGCCATTAAAAAGGTAGTTAAGGCTATTCGGCGCAACCGAGCCGGGCTAAAAGATCCGAACAAGCCAATAGGAACCTTTATTTTTCTTGGACCTACAGGCGTTGGAAAAACACATCTTGCCAAAATATTATCGCGTTATCTTTTCGATACCGAAGAAGCACTCATTCGTATTGATATGAGTGAATATATGGAAAAATTCGCTGTATCACGTTTGGTTGGAGCGCCTCCGGGATATGTTGGTTATGAAGAAGGAGGCCAACTGACTGAAAAAGTCCGCCGTCGCCCCTACTCTATCGTTTTGCTTGATGAAATTGAAAAAGCTCATCCTGATATTTTCCACTTGCTGCTACAGGTTCTTGACGATGGTCAACTTACTGATAGCCTGGGACGCAGAGTTGATTTCAAAAATACGATAGTGATCATGACTTCCAATATCGGTTCACGTCAGTTGAAGGATTTCGGTGCTGGTGTTGGTTTCAGCACAAGTGCGCGGCAGTCACAGAGTTCGAGTATTGCGACAAGCGTGATTGAAAATGCGTTGAAGAAATCATTTGCTCCTGAATTCCTTAACAGGATTGATGATGTGATTATTTTCGATTCGCTTGAGCGTGAGGATATTCATAAAATTATAGATATCGAACTCGCGCATTTGTTTGCACGTATTCGTACCATGGGCTATGAGCCGAAAATCACTGAAAGAGCTAAGGATTATATTCTTGAAAAAGGCTGGGATGAGCAATTTGGTGCCCGTCCGCTGAAAAGGGCTATTCAGAAATATGTTGAGGATATGCTTGCTGAAGAAATCATCCTGACTAAATTGGCGCAGGGCGATATCATAAATATAGATTTCAATCCTGAGCTTAAGGACATGCAGATTGTGGTCGAAAAGCCTGAAAAGTCAGAAGTGCTGGAACTACCTGGAGCGCAAGCTCTTTTAGAAGCACCGGCTGAGCCTAAAGAATAATTATAAACTTCAAAATTTTTAAAAGGACGCCTTAACAACTTAAGGCGTCCTTTTTTGATTTAAGGAAATTCTTTAGTGTCAGATACTCTGCGGGTGTGCAGACACTAACCACATTCATCTAACAAGAATGCTATCAATTGAATTTCAGACAGATATATCATGCTATTTTTAACTAATTCAATACAAAAAATGCGGTTACTATTTTCTTTTTCACACCTCTGTCCTTCGGACATCTCCCCGTGGGGGAGAACACTGCGAACAAATTTTGTGCACATCTTCAAGTTAGTTCCTGTTTGTGCCAATTTTTGATGGTGGTTGTCTTTTCACTATTCATTATTCACTATTCACTATTCACTATTCGTTATTCACTTCTCACTTCTCCCCTTCCCATTCTTTATAAAACTGATCCAGGTAAGCAAGCATAAAATCATGTCTGTCTTCTGCCATTTTTCTACCAGTTTCTGTATTCATCAGGTCTTTCAACAAAAGAAGTTTTTCATAAAAATGGTTTAGAGTCGGGGCATCTGAGTTTTTGTATTCTTCTTTTGTAAGTTGAAGATTTGGTTTAATTTCAGGATTGTAGATTGACCGTCCCTTGTGACCACCATAATTGAAAGTCCGCGCAATGCCAATAGCTCCCAGTGCATCAAGCCGGTCGGCATCCTGAATTACATCCAGTTCGGGCGATTTGAAATTCTGTAGAGTCTTTCCGCCTTTAAACGAGATATTTGAAATTATTTTCTCTACTTGAATTATAATATCATCCTGAATCTGAATCGATTCCAGAAATTTTCGGGCTCTTTTCGGGCCAATTTCTTCATCACCACCGTGGAATTTAGAATCTGCGATATCGTGTAACAAGGCACCAAGTTCGACAACAAATATATCAACATTCTCATTTTGAGCAATACGCTTCGCTGTTTTCCATACCCTGTAAATATGCCACCAATCGTGTCCGCCTTCGGCATCAGCCAGTGAGGTCTTTACAAAATCAATTGTTTTGAGAATGATATCCGTATTATTTCCCTGATTATTGACTAGTTTCATGATTTCTGATTAGTTAAAAAATTAGTAAAGATAAAAAAAGAGCGCATCTGGTCAGGAGCGCTCGATTTTCAATTGATTGGTTAGTTAAAACTTGTAAGCATTATTTTCAATCAGCTTGTCGGCAATACGGCGGCGGGCTTCTTTTACATTGACACCGGCAACAAGAGTTAGTTTTTCAATAGCCTGATTCAGTTTTTCTGATTCTTCGGCACCGGCAAAAGAATTAACTGCATCGCGTGCTGATTTGCGCAACAGGTCGGCGGTATCGTAAACATACACATCGAGCATATCACGGAAAATTTCAGCATTACCTTTCAGGGAATCAAGTTTTTCGACCCTGAGTGCCAGTGATTCAGCGATATAGATTTCCATGATCATTTCGGAAATGTTATTCATCACTTCCTGTTCCTTCGACAGTTTACTATTGAAAAAGCTGGTAGCGCCATGGATTGTGAGAAGAACAACCTTTTTGAAGTTTGCCAGGTAACGGCGTTTTTCAGTATAATAGCTTTCGCCTTCAACCTTACCTGAAGTAATCGCATCAAGGTTATTGAACAGTTTTTCAGCAGGACCGAAAAGATCGAAATCGCCTTTCTGTGCCCGTTTGATAAGCGTGTCAGCAATGATAAGTCGGTTAATTTCGTTGGTTCCTTCAAAAATACGGTTGATTCGCGAATCCCGATAGCCACGTTCCACTGCCATTTCGGCCGAGTAGCCCATTCCACCATGAATCTGAACGGCTTCGTCAATCACATAATCCAATGCTTCGGATCCATAAACTTTCAGGATGGCGGCTTCGACGGCATAATGGCTGATACCTTCGATGGTTGCGCGGCCATGATCCATACCTGATGCTTTGTTGATTACAATCAAATCATCAATATCCTTACTTACACGATATGTTGCCGATTCGGCAGCAAAGGTTTTGATAACCTGCTGCGCCAGTTTATGCTTAATGGCGCCAAAAGTGGAAATCAATACACAAAATTGCTTGCGTTCGTTGGCATATTTCACGGAATCGTTAATGGCTTTTTTGGAAGCACCTACAACATTGGCGCCCAGTTTGATGCGACCCATGTGCAGAATGCTTAAAGCAATCCTGAAACCTTCGCCTTGTTTACCAATCATATTTTCGACCGGCACTTTTACATCGTTGTAAAATACTTGGGCGGTTGAAGAGCCTTTGATACCCATTTTATGCTCATCCGCAGAAATCACTACTCCGGGCATATTCCTCTCAACAATAAAAGCACTGAGAATACGATCATTTCCGACTTTTGCAAAAACAGTCTGTATATCAGCGAAGTTGGCATTAGTAATCCACATTTTTTGACCGTTCAGGATATAATGCGTGCCATCTTCAGATAAGCGGGCATTGGTTTTGCCTGCATTGGCATCGCTTCCGGCACCAGGTTCGGTTAGGCAATAGCAACCGATCAGTTCACCAGTTGCAAGTTTGGTAACGTATTTCTGACGTTGAGCTTGATCGCCATAATAGGCAACTGGCAAAGTGCCGATACCGCAATGAGCCATATAAGCTACTGAAAAGGAATATCCGGCACCAATAGTTTCGGCAGAAAGCATCTGCGTTGTAAAGGATTGCCCGAAACCGCCGACATCTTCCGGCAGAGCAATTCCCATCAATCCAAGTTCACCCGCCTTTTCGAGTATGGATCGCATCAGGATAATATCAGGACTGTCAATCTGGTCCAGGTTCGGATAGACTTCGGTTTCAAGAAAATCCTGGCAAGTCTGGGCAATCATCAATTGTTCATCGTCGAATTCCTCAGGGATAAACACATCTTTGGCTTCCACTGTATCTACAAGGAATTCGCCGCTCTTAAGTACTTTTCTGCTTTCCATGTTTGTAAATTGTTATATTTCTGTCATTTAACTGATTGCAAAATAAATAAACCCGGCATTGTCGAATTTGGATTGAATTCCATAATTGTTGTATGATTTGCTGGCAGAGTTTAACCTGAAATAAAAGTCAGGATGCTGGCTTCACAATGATCTGAAAACCCGTCGAAAGTACAAAATAACATCATAAGAAATTCCATATGTTAATAAAAATTAATATTCACATTGTGATAAAGAGAATCAAGGGTTAAATCTTTTTCTATATTTTTACAAAGCCCTGGAAGAGCTTCACTTAAATAACCGTGGGTGCAACCCGCTGTTGACAATTACAGGATTGCGTCAGCCCCGAAGGGGTTGAATTATACATAATACTGTTCAACCACTTCGTGGCTGATCAATCTATGCCGATGAATAACCGTGGGCTACACCCACGGTTATTCATGTTTAGCCACTTCGTGGCTATTTCACTGCAATCCATGATTCGGATGGTAAGCTTATATAAAAAAAAGAACGCTCTTTTAGAGAGCGTCCCTTTGCTTATATTATGCAATTTCAAGATTGGCAGAATGACCCGATAATCTCAATTTTCAATTACATTTTGAAATCATTTACATCCTTGGGATGGAAATTATTAATGAAACTTACGGACGAAATATTTTCGGCACGGCCTTTGCGGATAAAGATATCGGCAGATTTTGTATAAACTTCACTGCGGTTAGCATCATAGAGCATTAAATACCCGATCAGGATATTGGCTGCCATTTCGACCATGCGCCGGGCATGAAAATCAAAATACTCATTATCAGCAAATTCGGTAACTTTTTCGACTGTTTTCGCATACTGCTCAGTCATTTTATCGAGTGTGCTCCTCAGGTATTCCAATTCAGGCTTTACTGCCAACTGACCGCGTTCGCGCATATTCGCAAGGTAAGCACCGTTTCCTACGCTACGGATTGCAGCTACAACCTGAAGTTGTGATGTACCTTCGTAAATGGTTGTGATACGGGCATCCCTGAAAATCCGTTCGATTGGGAAATCCTTCATATAGCCTGTTCCACCAAAGATTTGGATAGAATCGTAAGCTATCTTGTTGCACTCCTCGCTCGAATAAAGTTTTACCAGCGGCGTAAACATATCAGCTAACTTCTGATACATTTTAGCTTCCTGACGCTCTTCCGTTTCCAGTTTGCGCTCATGGGAAGTGAAGTTATATGCTTTGTAAATATCAACATACCTGGCAGTTTCATAAAGCAAAGTACGCATGGCATCGATCTTTACTTTCATATTGGTAAGCATTTCGAAAACTGCAGGATATTTTATGATGGATTTACCGAATTGCTCACGTTCGTTTGCATATTTAAATGCTTCGCGGTAAGCAGCTTCGGCAATACCAACTGATTGTGATCCAACACCAAGACGTGCTGAATTCATCAGTGACATTACATATTTGATCAAACCTAATTTGGTATCGCCAATCAATTTGGCAGGTGCATTGTGAAATACAAGTTCGCAGGTGGGTGAACCTTTGATACCAAGTTTATTTTCTATTCGGCGAACAGTAACGGCCTTATCTTTACGGTCGTAAACAAAAAGTGAAAGTCCGCGTGCATCGGAAGTCCCTTCTTCGGAACGGGCCAATACCAGCGAAATATCTGCATCACCATTTGTAATGAAGCGTTTTACGCCATCCAATATCCATTTGTGCTTGTGAATATCGTAGGTTGCCTTAAGCTGAACTGCTTGTAAATCAGAGCCTGCATCAGGTTCAGTAAGATCCATGGCTGCGGTGGCACCTTTATGGAAACGTGGCAGGAATTCAGCCTTGAGTTCGTCGGAACCAAATTCGTGAATGGTTTCGGCACAATCCTGCAATCCCCAGATGTTGGCAAATCC
>JBBSDG010000117.1:0-11097 GCA_038249635.1 Bacteroidales bacterium
GGGGCATACCCCACAACTGGTGCTACACCCGCAAAGATATGGCGTTCAGGCGGTTCCATGGCTTGTTGCTGATGGATATATTGCAAATTACCAGGAGGTTCTGAATGCGTTGCCTCTTATCCTTGTAACTTCAAACTGGGTCAAAGAGATGTATGTCCGCGACGGCATAAACGGCGATATTATTGAAGTATTACCCGTTGGCTGCAATACAGATGAATTCAGGCCTTACAGCAAGGATGATCCGAAAATAAGGGCCGTTCGGGAAGCACTGGGAGTTTCGCCCGATCAGCTTATGATCCTCACCGTAGGCGGCGATGCTGCATCGAAAGGTGCACAGGAAGTGATGCAGGCAATGGCAATCATCGATACGAAAGCACCCGATTGGAAATATGTCTGCAAAGTATGGCCACAACCCCGCACAAAAGCTCAGAACCTTCTCGATCTTGAGCTGGCTACCAGCCTGGGCATCGAAAAGAATGTAACCTATACCACAAACACCATTTCCCGTACTTTCATGCCTTACCTGTTCGGAGCCTGTGATATATATGCAGCACCTTCGCGACTCGAAGGTTTCGGAATGCCACAGGTGGAAGCCGGCGCCTGCGGGAAACCGGTTATAAGTATTAAGGCCATGGGAATGCTTGATACACTTATTGATGGAGAAACGGCATTACTGGCCGGAGTGGCAAAAAAAATTGTTGTAAATGAGGTAATACTTGGAGGCGAATCAGGTTTTGAAGACAAACACAAGGTCATTTTCAATACACCTCGCACCGTGGATTACCGGGCCAATGTACAGGATATTGCAAAATACATGTTGATGCTCATGAAGGATTCTGCCTTGCGCGATAAAATGGGTAAAGCCGGCAGGGAACGCGTGGTTGAAAATTTCGACTATCGGGTTGTCGCAAAACGCTTTGTTCAGATTATGCACGATAGGCTAGGAATTAGCTAATTAATCGATTCGGCAATGAGACAATTAGACAATTCGGCAATTGGACAATTCGGCAATTGGGCAATTGGACAATGAGACAATTCGACTATTAGACAATTAGCACATTTTCAAATTACCACATTCTTACATAGTCACATTGTCGAATTGTCACATCATCACATTTTCAAATTCTTACATTGTCGAATTGTCACATTGTCTAATTGTCAAACAAATAAAAATGATACATGCATACAATTGATTCGAAAGAGATAGAAGAGGCAAAAAATGCCGCCATTGAGGTGTTGTTACATAATGCTCACGGACCTTTTCACGGACTACCGCGTACCGCAGGCTGGGGATACCCGGAACCCTATACCAGGGACCTTATGCTTTCCATACTTGGAATTGCGGTTTCCGGAAACCGGAAATTACTCAACAGCATGCGAAAAGTGCTGGAAACACTGGCAAAAAACCAGACAGAACATGGTCACATTCCTTCGCTTGTTCATGACAAGGACGACCGTGGTGCAAGCGATACAACTCCTTTATTTTTATTGGCGGTCGGCATTTTCCGAAAAGTAACAGGTGAAACTGACTTCCTGAAAGACGCTACCGAAAAATCCCTGCTGTGGATGGAATATCAAAGTCCGTCGGACCGTTACCTGGTAGCCCAGCAACCAACCAGCGACTGGCGTGATGAACAATGGATGACCGGATATGGATTGTATGTAAACACACTTGTTTACAGTTACCTGAAGCTTCTGGGACAGAATGAAAGAGCTGACCATGTACACCGGGCAATGGATAGGTTTACTTTTGCCGGGGCTGCTTTACACAGCCATGTTCCCGCAGGACTTGTTGTAAAGCATAAACCCTGGTTCGCTTACTGGTCCTATAAAATCTATAGTAGCGAAAGGTTTGATTTGCTGGGTAACAGCATTGCCATTCTTTGCGGGCTGGCATCACGATCACGGGCCGACCAGATGGTTTCGTGGATAGAAGAAGAGTGTGCAGATATGCGAAAAAGAGGTGAACTGGCAGTTGATCTTCCCCCTAATTTTTTCCCGTTCATTAAACCTGAAGACACTGACTGGCTTCCGAGATACGCCCTTTTTAACAATCCCGGCGATTACCACAACGGAGGCATCTGGCCTTTTATATGTGGATTTTATATAGCCGCATTAGTGGCTGCCAAAAGATATTCATTAGCGGCTGAAAAACTGGTTGTCCTTACACAAAGCATAAAAATCTCTGCTACGGGTACTGTTAAATTTGGCTTCAACGAGTGGATTAAAGCTCAGGATGGCAAACCCATGGGCCAGGACTGGCAGACATGGAGTGCTGCACTTTACCTTTATGCCGCCAAATGCGTAGAAGAAAAAAGAACACCGTTTTTTGATGATATCCGAACATCTGCGTCAGAAGTGAAAACTGCTGAAACTTAAGTTTTTTCATTAACCATCTTACTTGCAGGAATACATTTTACAATGATAAGATACTGATTATATGACACAAAAAGATCTGGAAGTAAAAATTCTGGGCGATCGTCTGATAAGGTCCCATTTAAAACCATCACAGCATCCTGATGAAATGGCATTTGGATTTATTGAAAATAACGACAGAGTCGTATCCGATGCGTCTCTGCAATATTTTGAAAAATGCCGAAATTCCGGCGAAACGCCTTTGTCCTTCGAGCAAGCCGGACCACACAGGCACCTGTATTTTGAAGCTGCCAAAACCAAAGTAGCCATTGTTACCTGTGGCGGGCTGTGTCCGGGTTTGAACAACGTGATCCGAAGCCTGGTAAACCAGCTTTTTTACCGCTATAAGGTTAAAGATATTATCGGAATTAAATATGGATTCGAAGGTTTTATTGCTGAATACAAGCACCCTATAATCGAAATTACTCCGCAACTTGTGGAAAGCATACATCTTTTCGGAGGAACCATCCTTGGAACTTCGCGGGGCAAACAGGATACCGGCCTTATTGTTGACAGGCTAACCAAACTCAATGTGGATATATTATTTTGTATCGGTGGCGACGGAACCTTGCGGGGTGCCCATGCCATACACGAAGAAATTTCGCGCCGTGACCTGAAAATATCAGTTGCAGGAATCCCCAAAACCATTGATAATGACATTAATCTCATTGATAAATCATTTGGTTTTGAAACCGCATTTAGTATCGCCAACGATATTATTAGATACGCTCATAACGAAGCCCGTGGAGCATACAACGGGATAGCTGTCATCAAATTGATGGGTCGTAATTCAGGTTTTATCGCTGCTTATGCCGCGCTTTCCATACAGGAAGTAAATTTTGTGGTTATTCCCGAAATGACCTTTGATTTGTATGGACCAAAAGGCTTTTTGAAAGTTTTGCGTACCCGGCTCGAAAAACGCCATCATGCACTGGTAGTAGTTGCCGAAGGAGCCGGACAGTATTTTTTTGATAGTGATACGTTGAAAAAAGATGCATCCGGGAATATTAAAAATAATGACATTGGTTTATTCCTTAAAGAAAAAATTTCAGAGGAATTTAAAGCAGAAAATTTCCCTTTTACCCTCAAATACATCGATCCGAGCTATATTATCCGTAGCGCACCTGCCAATGCCAACGACAGTAAGTTTTGCGGCCTGCTCGCACAGAATGCAGTACATGCTGCAATGGCCGGTAAAACCGATTTTGTTATCGGGCATTGGTATAATATGTTCACACTTCTGCCTATTCCAATCGCAGTTTCAAAAAGTAAGAAAATTGATATTGATGGTGAGTTATGGTGGAATGTGCTTGAATCAACGGGCCAGCCGGTAAATATGACAGATTAAAAGTAATTTATTCATTTCCATTCTGAGACGAATATTTCATTACCATAAATCCGATGAGGGAAGTAAACATTATTAAATCTCTGAACAGGAATAATTAAAATATTGGATCAAATCAGTAAAATGAGTGTAATAAAGGATAAAAACAGGCCATATATTGCAGATTACGCAGATTACACAGATTACATAAATGGCTAAGTTCAGTTTTGTCTTATAAAAACTGATGAAAGCAATACTAAATCTGAGCAAATCAGTTAAGTCTGTGGCAAAATAGATTTTATAAAGGCTTAATAGTTATGTGATCATTATCATTTAAAAAAACAAACATATGAAACGAAATGCTAAAAGTTTAATCGGATACACTATAGGTGCTACCGATGGAGAAATTGGAAAAGTAAAGGAGTTTTATTTTGATGATAAAACCTGGACTATCCGGTATTTAGTTGTAAAAACAGGCAACTGGCTTTTTGGACGTGCAGTACTTATCTCGCCGGAGGCCTTGTTAAGCCATGATTGGGAAACAGAAATATTGCCGGTAAATCTTTCCATGGAACAAGTTAAAAACAGCCCTGATGTTGACACTGAAAAACCGGTATCGCGGCAGCAGGAAATTAAATTGTACGAACATTATCCCTGGACAAATTATTGGGGTGGAAATATTCATGGTGCAGGCATTCCGGTATCCATGTACCAGGTATTACTGCAGGATGAAGATCAAACTGCTGACACTAAACCGGATGATAATCCGCATCTACGAAGCACTGCCAGTGTAACAGGGTATAAAATCATAGCTTCGGACGGCGAAATCGGAGAAGTGGAAGATTTCATCTTTGACGATAAAAGCTGGAAACTTGCTTTTATCGTAGTCGAAACCGGGAACTGGTTTCCGGGAAAGAAGGTACTCATTTCGCCCAAATGGATAAAGGAAATAAATTGGGAAACTTTGTCGGTTACACTTAAAGCAACGGTCGAAAGCATAAAAAACAGTCCCGAATATGACCCCGGATTGCCGGTAAGCGAAACATACGCTGCAAGTCTGTATAATCATTATGATGGGTATTTCTTGTAATAATTGGTCGTTAACTAATGTTGTTAAAAGCCAAAACAGAATCCCCCTCCTGCTATCAAACCTGAATCTTAGCTGATCAAATACAAAAGCAATAACTAAATCTCACCTATGTGGTCTTCGAAATCGAAAGAAGAAGTTCTGAAAGAAATAAATGTAGATCCAACGAATGGACTTTCGGAAGATGAAGCAAAAATCAGGCTCGGAAAATATGGTGCAAATAAACTGATCGGTAAAAAGAAAAAGAGCATCTTCCGTTTATTTATTTCTCAACTCAGGCAATGGCTCATCTATGTTCTGTTTGTGGCAGTAATAATTACGCTGTTTATGGGCGAATATATTGATGCTACTATTATCATCCTGGTAATTATTACGAATGCCGTTCTTGGGGTTATTCAGGAAGTAAAAGCGGGCAATGCAATTGAAGCGCTTAAGAAAATGACCTTTTCGAAAGTGTCGGTGCGCCGAAATGGTGTAGCTAAAGCAATTGACTCCGAAAAAATTGTACCCGGCGACATACTGATACTTGATGCAGGAAGTTTCATCGCTGCTGATATTCGTTTAATCGAATCGGTAAATCTTCAGATTGATGAATCGGCACTCACAGGCGAATCCGTTCCTTCTGAAAAAGATGCAACGCTCACATTGGCTGATCCTAAAACTCCTTTGGGTGACCTGACTAACATTGCTTTTATGTCAACCCTTGTTACTGCGGGCAGAGGAGTTGGAGTAGCCGTTGAAACCGGTATGAATACTGAAGTGGGGAAAATAGCGGTAAGCATTAATTCGGAAGAAAAATCGAGAACCCCGCTTGAGATACGCCTTGATAAATTAGGTAAAACACTTGGATTATTTGCCATTGGTATCTGTGTTCTGATTCTGATCATCTCTTTGTTGCAGGGCCGTAACCTTGCCGATATGTTCCTAATGTCGGTTTCCCTGGCTGTAGCTGCTATCCCCGAAGGCCTTGCAGCCATTGTTGCAGTTGTTCTTTCAATCGGTGTAACCAGTATGTCGAAGCAAAATGCAATTATTAAAAAACTGGCAGCCGTCGAAACACTCGGATCGGTTAACATAATTTGTTCCGACAAAACAGGTACTTTAACTCAGAACAAAATGACTGTTATTACTTATTTCAATAATGAGGGAGAAACAGCGGTTGAACGGAATAAGAAAAACAACGCAACAGAAGATGCAAAACTACTGGCTAAGGCAATGATTCTTTGCTCTGATGCAACCTACGAAAAAGGACAAGGAACAGGAGATCCCACGGAGATAGCACTGCTGCTTTTAGGCGACGACATTGGAATAAACCGGGCAACATTAAATGCAGGCAACAAGCGAACAGGTGAATTTGCTTTTGATTCAGACAGGAAATTAATGTCAACCCTCACTGTTGAAGATGGAGAATATACAGTTTATACAAAAGGTGCAATTGGCAAGCTGATCGGTATTTCGGCCTTTGCGCTGGAAAAAGGGAAAGTAGTTAAAATAACGGAAGCAATTAAAAAACAATATCTTACCGCTGCCGAAAACATGTCAAACAATGCACTCCGCACACTGGGTGTAGCTTATAAACCGGCAGTAAGTGAGATGGAACCATCTGAAATGGAGACAGAGCTGATTCTTCTTGGCCTGGTTGGAATGATCGATCCTCCCCGGACCGAAGTAAAACTTTCTATCAACAAAGCAAAACTTGCAGGTATTACTACAATGATGATTACCGGCGACCATAAAAATACTGCATTCGCCATTGCAAAAGAACTTGGAATTGCCCGCAATATCAGCCAGGCCATTTCCGGGCAGGATATTGATGATTTTACAGATGAGGAATTTACCAATCGGATTGATAAGTGCAGGGTATTTGCACGTGTATCGCCCGAACATAAAGTAAAAATTGTGCTTGCACTTAAGTCGCGCGGAAACATTGTGTCAATGACCGGCGATGGCGTTAACGATGCACCTTCGCTTAATGCGGCCGACATTGGCATAGCCATGGGAATAACAGGTACTGATGTTGCCAAAGGAGCATCGGATATGATTCTGACCGATGATAACTTTGCAACAATTGTATCGGCAATTGAACATGGCCGGAATATATACAACAATATTAAAAAGTCGGTTATATTTCTTCTCACCTGTAACCTTGGTGAAGTAATTACCGTGTTTATTACCCTGCTTATCGGCCTCGAAGCGCCTTTAATTGCTACTCAGCTTCTCTGGATAAACCTTATCACCGATTCGTTTCCTGCAATTGCATTAGGCATGGATCCTGGAAATCCGGAGGTGATGAAAGAAAAACCACGTGATTCAAAGGATAGCTTTATCAATAAAAGCACGGGAGTGCATATTATTTTAGGTGGTGTATTAATAGGTGCATTAACTATTTTAGCATTCCTGTTCGGTTATTACGAACAAGGATACAGCCCGTTTAATCATTCGGCGCCGGTAACAACCGTTGAATATGCCCGTACAATGGCATTCCTGGTTCTGGTAATGTGTCAGTTATTCTATTCTCTGTCATTCCGAAGTGAATCAAAATCCATTTTCAGTATTGGTATTTTCTCCAATAAATACCTGATCGGATCTATAGTGATTGGCATTGCTCTTCAATTGCTGGTAGTTGGTATTCCAGTAATGAAACATGCATTTCATTTGCAGATGCCGGATCTGAGAGGCTGGATGATTGCAGTTTCACTGGGATTGGTTCCACTCCTGCTTAACGAGATTATTAAAATATTTATACGGTTGCGGATTAAAAATAAAAATGTCGGTTAATTTGAATTTTTCACTTTGTTTTAGAATTCCTTATGTAGGAACCTCACTAATCAGGAGTTGCCTAAAAACATGTACATGCTTGTTTATCTGTTTATTACATTGATCTATTTCTAAATAAATGCAGGGATTAATAAGCGAAACCAATAAAATACTTGGACTTATTATTTCGGTGCGCTGCACCTTTGCACGGTCACCTTGATGATTTTCTACAAATATTTCGGTGCGCTGCACCTTATACACAGCCACAGAGTGTCGAAATAGTTATAGCCATTAGCAAACCGCATAAAACACAAGGTACACCGCAACATAAAATTGAAACAAAACACCTGAGCTTTTCAGCAGACCCCGACTATACAGGCACAATCGGAAATATCACTGTACAATCAAAGCAACAATAATTGTTAGCTTTTATCTGCAGTTTCACTTTATGGATTTAATCAAAAATCAATAAATTGCTTAATGCAGATCAAGACCTGAAATCAAATAAACGCTTCTTGGCTATACTATTTATATCCCCGATTGGCAAAGAAATCCATGGTTATCCTTAAAGCCTGTAAAAAATAAATCTCAAAAAAGTATTACCTTTTACAAATTTCAGGATTATATAATAAAATGATATGGGTACTTTTGAACTTGGTTTGAAAATACTTTCCATTATTTTCATCCTTTCCCTGCTCTTTATGCTGATCAGAAACGTAATCTCTCTGATAAGGGCATAAAAAAAAGACCATCCCAATTACGGGACAGCCTCTTTTAAAAAATTTTACTGCGGTTTGTTAAAAGCGAAATCCAAGTGACAGACCAAAACCTGTGTTCTTAACGGATGTTTTATCGTTTGAATTACCTTTATTTTCGGGATTAATTTTAACCATTCCCAATTGAGTGTCGAGCTGGGCAAAAATCCCATTCCCCAACTGGAAACCGGCAAAAATATTACCACCTATATCCAGGGTTTTAAAGGTTGCGTGAGACTCATCATCAGTTTCTTCGATGGTGCCTTTAAATACAATTTTGTTGTCGATGGTAACGGAACCTCCTTCGCTTAGATACTTGCCTCCAATAGCATAACCAACATAGGGCCCGAATCCGAGCATCACAAAACCATTACCCAGAGCACCTTTGTAAACCAGGTTCAAAGGCAATTCAATATACGACAGTTTTGTTGTCCGTGTAATTTCGGTGCCTAAAATTTTGTACGTGTTTTTTGCACCTTTTGTGCTAAACATTAAACCGGGCTGAAAATAAAATTGAGGTGCAATGGGTATCTGAACATTTAACCCGGCATGGTAGCCAAGAATCATGTCATTGGTCAGTTTGTCGCCACCGGCATCCTTGCCGTTCAGATTCTGGAAGTTAACGCCACCGAGAATACCGAAGGACATACCTGATTTATCAGAGCTTTGGGCAAAAGTTACAGTACCCGTAAGCGTAAGGATCATTAGTAAAGAAAAAATTCTTGTTTTCATAGTACTTGTTTTTGAGTTAAAATTAAATTTATTGGTTCAACTGTTAATCTGGTAGGTAAATTTATTTTGCCGGAAGTCAGAAGACGGAAGTCAGAAGTTCCCCATGATAATTTCATTTATCTTTGAAAATAAAGCTATGGGTATCAATTGCCTTTACACATTTTATAGGACCATGCCTCAAATTAGCACTTTCTTCCGTCTTCCGGCTTCGGACTTCCGACCACTAAAGATTCATCTCCATATAATCCATAGTAGAACCAATTTATTTGGTAGCTACTTTTGCAGCATCAGCCTTCATTTTTTCGTTTGCAGTAATCAAAAACTCAACCCTGCGGTTTTGTGCTCGTCCTGTTTCAGAATCATTATTATATTTAGGTGTACTTTCGCCAAATCCTTTAATGGATATGCGGTTGGTTGTTATACCATTTCCACGGAGGTAATTTGAGGCTGCTGAGGCACGCTCAACCGACAAATTCCTGTTATACGATTCGCTACCTTTACTATCGGTATGCCCTTGAACTTCAATATCCGTATCAGGATATGCATCCAGTACCTTTACCAGTTTATCAAGGTTTGTTTTTGCATCGGCAGTGAGACCTGATTTATCAAATCCAAATAATACATTACTGCTGAATTCTACAACAATACCTTCACCAACGCGTTCAACCTTTGCATCGGGAACGGTTTTCTTAATCTCTTCGGCCTGTTTGTCCATCTGGTGGCCAATCACTGCACCGGTTGCGCCTCCTACAGTAGCTCCGATAATTGCACCCAGGGCTGTATTACCTGTGGCTTTTCCAATAACGGCACCCATAGCACCGCCGGCTCCGGCTCCGATTGCTCCGCCTTTTTGCGTTTTGTTCATGGAAGCACAGCCGGAAAACAGTAATACTGCACTTATCAGCGTGATCAAACTCATTCGTAACTTTTTCATGATTAATTGATGGTTTAAGTTGTTTTTTGATTTTTAAGATTATTATTCGTCACAGGCTTCTGACCTGAAATTTGAAAGTGCAAAGTTGCGGCCAACAGCACGAATAAGAGTTACACTTTTATGAGTAAAATTTACATCATTCACACATCCCGGAAAAACACTTCCCAAAATGTATGAATTATGTAAATCTTTGCAAGAGTTATGTAACAAATGCAGGAAAGCTTCCTTATATCTTTGTGCTATTAAAAAATGAAATGGAATTAAGCTCTGAACCCTTGTTTTATAACGAATTGCAATCACAAAAGATAATAACATGAAACTCTATATAAAAAATATGGTTTGTAACCGATGCAAAACTACGGTAAAATCCACACTCGAAAAACTAGGGATAGAATATACAAGTGTTGAATTGGGCGAAGTAAATTTACAGAAACATATAAGCGCCATGCAAAGGAAAAAGCTGGATGTTGCACTGCACGATTGCGGCTTTGAGATAATTAATGCTGATAATAATGAGCTTATCGAAAGGTTAAAACTGGCAATTACAGACCTGGAGAATCATTCGGACGAAGAATTGAAAACCAGCTTTTCGGATTACATCAGCCTTGTTGTAAACGAAAACTTTATCTCATTAAACACTCTATTTGCTGAAATAGAAGGAGTAACTATCGAAAAATACATTATACGGCATAAAATTGCGCGGGTAAAAGAGTTACTTGTTTACGATGATCTGAGTCTTGCCGAAATAGCGGCTAAAATGCATTACAACTCTACAGCTCAGCTATCATCACAGTTTAAAAGAATAACTGGCCTTACACCTGCACACTTCCGACTCCTCCGGCACAATCGGCAGGTTGATCCTCAGTATAATTAACCGGTTTTATTTCATTCACAATACTATGTATTACAAACAATTACATTTGGTTAAAAATCCAAATCCCGTCAAAAAATCCTTGCCTGTCAAAAACAAAGACACCAGGTTATCGGATAGGGAAAATGGGAAAGTGGTTAAAGAGATGGCTTCGACGACTGATCTAAAACTACATTTACATCAATTGGAAGAATTAAACGCCGGTTTGCAGAAGCTGGCCGA
>JBBSDG010000118.1:0-11091 GCA_038249635.1 Bacteroidales bacterium
AGGCTAACTGTCAGGATTTGCTGTACTCTTTCATGCCTTGTATTGCGAGGAGATACCTCTGGCTTAGAACCGCCAGCATTGTTATAAAGCCTTGATCTTTTGGTACTTTTCCATCAAGGGAAAAGGACGAAAAAATAAATATTAATTCAATTTCCGAATTTATTCATCATTCTATTCCGAATTCTTTTAAAAAATCATATATCTAACGAGGCCTTAGCTTCTCCAGCACATCAAAATATTATGTAGCCGAAAAATTCAAATATGAAAAAAGCCCCCGGAACTAACCGGAGGCCTTAATTATGATGTAATTTAAATCTATTTTATTTCCCAGGTATCGCCGCTGTTCAGCAGGTCGTCAACACAAAGGATTTTGCTGGTGGCTTTGGCATGTGAAATCTGGTTTTCGACCAAATCGTCGTAGGTGGGATACATTGCCGAACGGATAACGCCCAATGCAACCGGGAAATTTGGCGGGTACATTTTTGCAATCATCAGGTGAATACCTGGATCCTGCTGGTACTGATCGTGAACGAGAAGATCATCTTCGGTAATTCCGTTTTCGCCAAGGGTAACAACTTCAAGTTGCGTACCATTGATCCGGATACCTTTATCGTGATTTTTCCCAAAAATAAGAGGTTCACCATTTTTAAGATGAATCTGGGCATCGTCGCGGACATCTTTATCCGTTACAGAATGGTGTGTTTTATCGGCAAAAATAATACAGTTCTGTAGTATTTCTATCACTGAAGTTCCGTCGTGACGGGCAGCTTCGAACATTACCTCTGTCATCAGTTTAACATTGGTATCCACTGCGCGGGCAAAGAAAGTTCCCTGCGCACCCAATACAAGTTCACCAGGATTAAACGGATGCTCAATGGTTCCTTGTGGCGAAGTTTTGGTAATGCTTCCCATAGGTGTTGTAGGAGAATACTGTCCTTTGGTAAGGCCGTAAATCTGGTTGTTGAACAACACTATGTTAACATCAATATTACGGCGGATAATATGGATAAAATGGTTTCCGCCAATGGCCATGGAGTCACCGTCGCCGGTAGCAATCCAAACGCTGAGGTTCGGATTGGCAATTTTAACACCCGAAGCTATTGCATTTGCACGACCGTGTATGCCGTGGAAGCCATACGTATTCACATAATAAGGAAAACGTGATGAGCATCCGATACCGGAAACCATCATAAAATTCTCCTTACGGTAACCTATTTTAGGAAACACGTTGGCTATGGAAGCTAAAATGGCGTGAGCTCCGCAACCGGGGCACCATTTTACCATCTGGTCGCTTACAAAATCGGATTTGTTGAGTTCAACAACCGATCTTTCAATGGTTTTATCTGGAAATTCGAACATAATTTTTACCTCCTAAACAATTTCGTTAAACTTAGCTACCAATTCGGTGACGGTAAACGGAAGACCCATAACCTTATTGAACTGCAAGTATTTAAAATCGGGTTCTTTCATTCTCAAGTAGTTAACAAACTGCCCGCTGTTAAGTTCACACACGATTATTTTCTTGAAACCTGTAAGCACCTCGTGGGTGTTTTTGGGTAGTGGCATGATATGATGGAAATGGGCGAGGCTGAATTTCTTGCCTTGTTTCTGCAGTTCTTCAACGGCTGCCATCGTTGTTCCGCCGGTTCCTCCCCAGCTTACTACCAGTACATCTCCTTTTTTAGCACCAAAAATTTCCTGCTCTGGAATAAAATCGGCTACTTTCTGAATCTTTGCTTCGCGCAGATCAGTCATTAACTGGTGATTGGCAGGATCGGTACTTACATTGCCCGATCCATTTTCTTTCTCCAGTCCACCAATACGATGACGAAGGCCTTCTGTTCCCGGGATAGCCCATTTGCGGACCAACGTTTCCGGATCGCGGCGGTATGGCTTGTAGTCCTTATCATTAGGTTCGGCTAACGGCGGTGTAATGGATGGCATATCAGCTACTTTAGGAATACGAAATAACTGCGATCCGTTGCCAATTGAACCATCGGTTAATAAAATTACCGGGGTCATATGCTCCAAAGCGATTTTTGCAGCTTCGTATGCATAGTTGAAACAATCAGCTGGAGTAGAAGCAGCAATTACAACAACCGGTGCTTCACCGTTGCGACCGAATAAAGCCTGCATCAGATCGCTTTGTTCGCTCTTGGTTGGCAGCCCGGTTGAAGGACCTCCGCGCTGAACGTTAACGATAACCAACGGTAATTCGGTCATTACAGCCAGACCTATAGCTTCGCTTTTTAGTGAAAGACCTGGACCTGATGTCGTAGTAAGTGCCAGCGAACCAGTATAGCTTGCGCCAATAGCTGAACAGATACCGGCAATTTCATCTTCGGCCTGAAACACTTTTGCGCCAAGTGATTTATGTTTAACAAGCTCGATCAGAATTTCGGTAGCAGGAGTTATAGGATATGATCCAAGAAATAGTGGTCTGCCCGAGCGCTCAGCCGCAGCCAGGAAGCCCCACGCTGTAGCAACGTTACCTGTAATATTGCGATAACGGCCAGCCGGCATTTTTGCCTTGGATATATGATAGGATGAACCTAATGTTTCGACAGTATCAGCATAGCTGTAACCTGTTTCGAGAACCAATTTATTGGCCTCTATCATTTCAGGTTTTTTCTTAAACTTAGTCTTGAAATAATGAACTGTTGAGTCTAATTTCCAGCTAAAAATATGATAAATAATACCCAGAGTGAAAACATTACGGGTACGATCGGCAGTTTTGTTGTCAATACCCCTCGGTGACAGGATATTACGGGTAAGCATGGTAACAGGTGCCTTCACCAGGTTATAGCCATTGAGGCTGTCATCTTCAAGCGGATTGGTGCTGTAACCTGCCTTTTTACATGTTGCTTCATCGAATGAATCAGCATCCACTATAATGGTTGCACCGGGGCGTGTCCATTTCAGGTTCGATTTGAGTGAAGCCGGGTTCATGGCAACAAGTATGTCAACAAAATCGCCGGAAGTTTCAATTTTCTTTCTGCCTACATGCACCTGAAATCCGGAAACACCGGCGATGGTGTTGTGCGGGGCACGGATTTCGGCAGGATAGTCGGGAAATGTAGCCAGGTCGAGGCCCTGAAGGGCGGCAGCATCACTAAAGAGTGTACCTGCAAGTTGCATCCCATCGCCTGAATCGCCACAAAATTTTACAACAACATCTTCTTTCTCGATGAAGTTAGTTTGGTCGCTCATGCTTTTATTTTTTGAATGAATAAGGGTGCAAAGGTATAAGTTTTTAACAGACCGGCGGGTTAAAATCTAATTTATACATATTCTAAAAAGGAAGATTAACGAATATGTACTTGCCTGTTTTTCATCACTTTAAAAGATACTAATCTATAATTTATAAGAAGCAATTTATAATTGAGGACATAAAAACCTTAAAAATAGGTATGTAATATTTTTTTATTCCCTTTGGTATTAAGAATACTACTTATCTTTGCATTATAAATTTTAAACTCTAAAAAAAATGGCTTACGTTATTTCTGACGACTGTACCGCTTGCGGAACTTGCATTGACGAGTGTCCGGTTGAAGCTATCTCTGAAGGTGATATCTACAAAATCGACGCTGATATTTGTACCGATTGTGGTTCCTGCGCTGATGTATGCCCGGTTGAAGCAATTTCACCGGCATAATCACCAGATACAAGCAAAAGTAAGAAGCCTGTTCATTGCGGACAGGCTTTTTTTTAACCCTGACAGGGTTTAAAACCCTGTCAGGGTTAATTATTTTTACTAATTTTATTCCATCATACAAGTATCCCTTTTCATCCTTAATATCAATTTTTATGAAAAACTTCGTTTTTGTATTACTGGCATTGTTTCCTCATCTTTTGAAAGCTCAGTTTGATGAATGGATGCCCATCCGCCCTTTAACGGATTCATCACATAATAACCGGAATGCCTTTCTGGAGAGAGTGGCCTCTAATGCTTTGTTATTCTGGGATCAGGAACTAAATCAAACTACAACCCAGTTATGCTATAAATATATTAATTACACAGTAGGTGACATGAATGTGTTATTTGTTAAACCAGGTGTAAGACTCACAAACCCAAAAGCAGGTTATTATACCCAAGGTACAGGCTTAAAAATATTTTACCAAACGAATGAAGGAAAGGATATTGATCTGAAATATGTCACCTTGAAAGATGATGGTTCAATAAGCGACCCTGAAATACTATCAGACCTTCCCGGTAATGATATTAACCTGACAATCAGCGAATATGGTATGGCAGCCTGGGAAAACAATGGTAAAATATGGGTTTCGCAGTATCTTTATGAAAGTAAATCATTTTCAATACCTTTTACTGTTGATTCGGCTGGTGTATATTCACCTGTTTTTTCATCAAACTTCCTTACCTATCTTAAACAAAATGGAGACAGTACATTTGTTACATCTGTTCGTCTTGATTACTATCAGGGGAATTGGACTTTTAATAATGTGGAAATCAGTTCGCTTTTAGGGGAGTGTTCAGAACTCGCAGCTACTGAACCATGGGGCAGCAAATTATGTATGAAGAATAAGATCGGAATGAATAATCCAGGTCTAATTATATTCGACAATGGGAGTTCCGGTTTCCAATATATGAGTTCGCCATCCTATTCCTATTCCCAGCCGGCAATATGCTTATATTTACAGTTGACTAAGAGTCAGGCTCCTGGTTTCCTGGCTTATGTTTCGGATTCTCTTGCACAGAATGAAATATTTGCGGAGTCACCTACGTGGCAAAATCCAGGACTTCAGAACATCTCACAATGGCCTGGAGATGACCGGAATCCACAGTTTTTTAGCTCCTTTCCGATGTCCTATTATATGAGCGTCAATTTAATCTGGGAATCCGAACGCCAGGGTTTCAGTACAATTTATTTTACACAGTACAATTATCTTTTAGGAGGCACTAAAGAGGAACAAAAAAATGAACCATTCTCAGTTAACCCTTGTCCTTTCAACCACGAAACAACCATCCGGTTTCACGCTGCAGACGATACGAAAGTCAGAATATTAGATCTGAAGGGACAGGAAATCAAGACATTGATTGCTCAAAAAGATACCGATGGATGGCAGAAAGCCATTTGGGACGGGACAAACAATAATGGTAGCGAGGTGCCTGCCGGAAGTTATATAATCGTTTGTTGCACAGGCAATTCGACCAAAAGCAGGATTATTATCAAAAATCAGAGATTCTGAACTCTCACAATACTTATTAATTTACTCACTATCCTGGCATTGTTTTTACTCCGGATGGCTTAAGTTGTTAATATTTTGCTAATTTTGACTGAACATATCTAATTAGTAAACGTTTCTGATAATAAACATATGAATGAGCTATCCTTTCTGAGTAATGCCGACAGCGAAACAATTGAGGAATTATACCGGCAGTACAAACAGGATCCTGAAAGTATAGAAATTGGCTGGAGAAGATTTTTCCAGGGATTTGAATTCAGCGGAAAAATTATTCCCCAGGCTGATATGAAGCCCAATGAGTTCAAAGTTATCGACCTGATAAACGAATACCGCAAGCGTGGCCATTTATTTACAAAAACCAACCCTGTCCGCACACGACGCACTTACTCCCCTACCCTTCAAATCGATAATTTTGGTCTTGTTGAAGAGGATCGCGAACAGGTTTTTAAAGCCGGCGGTGAAATTGGAATCGGTGATGCCACCCTCAACAACATTATTGAACACCTCGAAAAAACCTATTGCCAGAGTGTAGGAGCTGAATATGCCTATATCCGCCGTCCCGAAATTCACGAATGGCTGATGGCCCGGATGGAGCATACACAGAATACCCCTGTTTTCAGCCGCGAAAAGAAACTTCATATCCTCAAAGAACTTAGCCACGCCGTACTTTTTGAGAAATTTCTTCATAAAAAATACATTGGGCAGAAACGCTTCTCGCTCGAAGGTTGCGAAGCGCTTATTCCAGCAATTGATGCCATTATTAACAAAGGAGCGGAATCAGGCATCAGCGAATTTATTATCGGGATGCCTCACCGCGGAAGGCTCAACGTGCTTGCCAACACACTTGGCAAACCCTACCAGGATATTTTTAATGAATTTGAAGGCAAAGAACTGGACGACGAACACGTTCTGGGCGATGTAAAATACCATCTTGGATTTTCATCGGAAAGAACCACCGCTGATGGCAGAGCGCTACAGATCTCACTGGCACCCAATCCATCGCACCTCGAAGCAGTAGGTCCGGTTGTTGAAGGCATTACACGAAGTAAGATTGATTCAGAATACAATAATGACAATCAGCACATTATTCCTATCCTGATTCACGGCGATGCCTCCATTGCCGGGCAGGGTGTGGTGTATGAAACACTTCAGATGTCAGATCTCAAGGGATATTCCACCGGAGGAACTATACACCTTGTGGTTAACAACCAGATCGGCTTTACCACTAATTACCTGGATGCACGCAGTTCGGTATATTGCACGGATGTTGCCAAAACAACCCAATGTCCCATCTTCCACGTAAATGCCGATGATGTTGAAGCCGTTGTTTATACTGTTGAGCTTGCTGTTGAATACCGGCAACGCTTTCACCGGGATGTTTTTATCGATTTGCTGGGCTACCGCAAATATGGCCACAACGAGGGCGATGAGCCGCGTTTCACACAGCCCATTTTGTATAAGATCATCGAAAAACATGATGATCCCCGTGTAATTTATATTAACAAACTTCTGGAACATGGCTCTATTACTGCCGATGAAGCAGCCGGAATTGAAAAGGCATTCCTGGCTGAACTTGAACAGGATTTACTCGAATCGAAGGACGATGAAAAAGCCAGGGTAATTACTTTCCTCGAAAAATCGTGGAATAAGCTTCGCCCGGCCACCGAAGAGGATATCTTTACTCCTGTTGACACAAGGGTGAAATACGATATGCTGCTTGAGCTGACTCAGAAAATCACAACCCTGCCTCACGGGAAGCCATTCTTCAAAAAGCTTGTCCGCCTTATGGATGAACGCAAGACGATGTTTGCAGAGAACGGAACCGTGGATTGGGCCATGGGCGAACTGCTGGCTTATGCTTCACTTCTGGAGGAAGGAATTCCGGTACGTGTAAGCGGTCAGGATTCGGAGCGCGGCACCTTTTCGCATCGCCATGCTGTGCTTACCATGGAGGATTCAGAAGAAAAATATACTCCATTACAGAATATCAGTACCAGTCAGGCTCCGTTTCAGATTTACAATTCACCGCTTTCAGAATATGGAGTTCTTGGATTTGAATACGGGTATTCTATGGCTTCGCCTTTTTCGCTAACCATCTGGGAAGCACAGTTTGGTGATTTTATGAATGGCGCACAGATTGTGATCGACCAGTACATTGTAAGTGCCGAAGAAAAGTGGCGCGTAATGAACTCGCTGGTTATGCTTCTGCCACATGGTTACGAAGGCCAGGGTCCCGAGCACTCAAGCGGACGCATGGAAAGATTCCTGCAGCAATGTGCCGATAACAATATTCAGGTTGCCAACTGCACCACTCCGGCAAACTTTTTTCACCTGCTTCGCCGGCAGGTACACCGCGATTTCCGCAAACCGCTGATCGTTTTCACACCAAAGAGCTTGCTGAGACATCCGGAATGTATTTCACCGGTGGCTGCACTTACCAAGGGATCGTTCCAGGAAGTAATTGATGACGATACAGCAAATCCTTCGGAAGTGACCCGCGTGAATTTCTGCAACGGGAAAGTTTATTACGACCTGGTTGCCGAACGCCGCAAGCGCGAACATAACAATATTGCCTTTGTTCGTGTCGAACAGTTGTACCCGTTTCCTCTGCAGCAATTGCACGAAATAATGAAGCGATATACTAATGCCACCGTTTTTTCGTGGGTGCAGGAAGAACCTGCAAATATGGGTGCCTGGACATTTATCCTGCGGCATTTCAAAGGCGTAAAATTGCTGTTGGTGGCCCGTCCTGAAAGTGGCAGTCCTGCAACCGGTTCGCCAAAGCTGCACGTTCAACGCCAGGCAAAAATTATAGATAAAGCTTTTGGCGACTGTACCTGCGAAAACCGAAATAAAACCTGTAAGATGCTATGTGCACCTAAAGAGTGGAAAGCGTTGGAGCAGAATAAATAAGGAGTGCCTTGAGTGCCTAAAGTACTTAGAGTACTTAAAGTTTATACAACCTGGGGATTTAACCCGGTGATAACAGAACATATGAACAAGCGAACATTTGAATACATGAATTCAAAATTGGATTAAGTACTCCAGGCACTCCAAACTACAAGCACTTTAGGCACTATGTTTTAGCCATTAAGAATTTAGAAAATAGAATCTATGATTATAGATATTAAAGCCCCTACACCGGGCGAATCGATTACCGAAGTTCAGATAGCCAACTGGCTGGTTGAAAATGGCAGTTATGTGGCAAAGGATACTGAAATAGCTGAAATTGATTCAGATAAGGCAACGCTGACGGTGAATGCCGAAGTAGCGGGAACCGTTAAAATTCTGATTGAGGCCGGTGAAACAGTGAGTATCGGGACTGTGATTGCACAGATTGACAGTGAAGCTAAAGCACCGGAGGGAATTGTCATTGTTGCAGGAAAGAAAACGGAACCGACACAACCTATCGAGCTTGAGATCAAACATATTGATGTGCCTGTTTCAGAGGATACCGGTGTTAAAATCACTCCGCTTGCGCGCAAAATGATGGAGGAAAAACATCTGACCGGGCGCGAAGTTCTGGAGCAATTAGGTCATACCCGCATAACCCGGCAGGATGTGCTGAATGCAAGTTCCGGAACATCTACTGCTGCACCATCATTTCAGGCTGCCGCAGTTGAAAACTCCCGCGAAATTGAACGGAAGAAAATGTCAACACTCCGCATTAAACTTGCCCAACGGCTGGTAAGCGTTAAAAATGAAACTGCCATGCTCACTACCTTTAACGAAGTGAATATGAGCCAGATCATGAGTCTGAAAAAGCAGTATAACGAGAAGTTCAAGGAAACGTTCGGCGTTGGAATAGGTTTTATGTCATTCTTTACAAAAGCCATTACCATTGCACTGGCTAAATTCCCACAGGTAAATGCAATGATCGATGGCGACGAACTTATTTTTCATAAATATGCAGATATCGGGATTGCAGTCAGCGCACCTAAAGGACTGGTTGTCCCGGTAATCCGCAATGCCGAATCGCTTTCACTTGCACAGATCGAACTCCGCATCAAGGAACTTGCCGGCAAAGCCCGCGAGAATAAGATTACGCTCGAAGAAATGACCGGTGGCACTTTCACCATTACCAATGGCGGGGTTTTTGGTTCCATGATGTCAACCCCAATACTTAATCCGCCACAAAGCGCCATCCTCGGAATGCATAATATTATCGAACGACCTATTGCTGTTAACGGGCAGGTAGTAGTTGCACCTATGATGTATGTTGCGCTTTCCTACGATCACCGTGTAATCGACGGTAAAGAGTCGGTAAGTTTCCTGGTAAAAGTAAAGGAATTGCTCGAAAACCCGGTTAAAATGCTTTTCGAAGGAAACGAGCCGGTGAAGGTGTTGCTGGGGTTATAACTTTTATTTTAGTCAGGATGCGACTTGCAGTCGCGCTCCGACTAAATATAACTAGAACCTGCTTGTTATCCGCACTTCAACTCCCTTAAAATCTAATACTTCGTAGCAAATACCAGCATTGCAGGCCGGGCCGCCACGGCGTTGGCCAGCGAAAAGTTGCACGCTGTTTTTTGGATTTATCTGGTATTTTAAGTTTCCTCCAATCCAGAGTCTTGACATGCCCGTTTCGATCAGAAACGGATCAGTGCTGTATTCGCCGATTATGTTTCCAATAATTTTGGATTTCCAGGCATAACCTAATGTCAGAACCTGGTTTTGAACATATTCGCCCGATCGTTTAAATGTTTGAAACTCGTATTCAGTTTTCAGGCTTGAAGACTTAAACACTTTCCATTCGAAATATGAACCTGCCGAAATACGCTGTTGCTGGAGCGTGAAAGGGTCTTCGGCATAATCGGCGAATAATTTTACCTCGTGTTTATCATTCAAAGTGAAGTTATACTCCGCAAAATACTCCTGAAACACATATCTTTTATCGAAATCATTGATTGCTATGGTATTGTTTAGCGTAATTACCGAAAGGTTCGGGAAGGTATAATAGGCTTCAATCTGGTAGCCTTTTTCGTTTAATGGCTGCAGCACATGTGTGCTGCGGTTTAAAACCTTGTAGCTATATTCTTTTACAAGTGCCGGCGGCTCATTAATGCCCGTCCCTAAAAGGAAATTGTTGTAATTTTTATATTCTGCGCTTATTCCGGTTTTCTCAAAAACCAGGTTAATACTGCCATAAAACGCATAAGGCGATTGATCTGAAAAATCGCTAAGATTGTAATCGTCGATATTTTTTGCGAATTCAGCATAGTATGAAACAACTGACGACACTTTTCCCGAAGCGGTAGTCATTGCATAAACTGAATTGCCATTGGCATTTTTAAGAGTGAGTACTGATGCTCCAACAGTCTGGCCTTTGAAGGAATAATCGGAATAAATGGCTGCAATTTCATCAGGCCGTCTGGTTTTGAAATCCTGGTTAGGCGGAAAAACATAGCTTAACGGCCTGCCATAAATCAATTTTGTAGTAAAGTTTTTATATCTGAATTTTGTAACAATACCCAGAATATCGTGATTAAAATAATGCCTTGACCTGTAACTAAGATCTTCGAGAATGGCTCCGGGAATTTCGAAGGAGCGCAGCAGCAAACCACGGCCTATGGTTTCGTAAAAATTGCCTATTTTCACCTGTAAAGGATCGGAATCGTATTGAAGTGAAAACTGAGTGATTTTGGTGTAATTCCGATCACGAAAGGGCGAATAAAACTGCTCCAATGCCATGGATGCTTTAAAAGACTTGTAATAGTAACCAGCAACCGCCCTGTCATATAAAGCCGACAAGGCGGTTGTATCGTCTGGCAATTTCCCATACTGAAATTCCATCAGGTTTGAGCCTTTAAACTGGGCTTTGAGTGTTATGCCCGGGATAAATGCAAGAATACCAAAAAGAAGAATGTTTTTCAGCAATCCCATTAC
>JBBSDG010000119.1:0-11084 GCA_038249635.1 Bacteroidales bacterium
CAAATCCCGCCGGACGGTTATTATCTGCTGGAAGATTTACCTACAGGTACTTTTACACTGACCAGCCATGCCACAGGGTATAAATTGCCTGCCAATGTGCCGTTAACGGTGGCTGATACACAAAGTCTGCAGTTTAATTTCAGCCAATTGGTTCATTTGGCACCTTATCATTCTTTTCTGAGCAGGCTTTCGACATGAAATCTATCGGATCATAGATTCCGGGCGCGGTATCTTTTGTTTTGATTTCTGGTTCATCATGTGAATAAAAATCAAACATAGGGTGCTAATGTTACATTACTTCATTTAATTGAATAGAACGCATAAAAAGATATAATTTTGAAGTACATAAAAAATATTGTTCACTTAAATTGAAAACATTTAATTCAGGTCGTATGAAAAAAACAATTACTTTTTTGCTCATCCTGCTCTGTGTGTGTCAGCTATCCTATTCTCAAACACTTAAAAACCGAGTAAGTAACCTTAAAACATCCTGGCTTGGCAATAGCTTTGGGGGAGGACAGAAATGGGTGCAGTCCAATATCGACCAAATGATTGTAAGTCGTGATGGCACGCTGCATGCGTGGACCGCATATGATGAAGCAGGTCGCGAATTTGGTGTGTACAAGGGTGTACAGCGCGAAAACGGCACCTGGTATGGCGACGTAATCGGCAATGATTATGTTGCAGGCAATGGCGGTACAGCCATCGTTTCGGGAACACAGTGGTACATTGAAGGATATGTTAATTTTAATGGTATTGACAACGGCCGTACACGTCGGCAAGGGACTACTGTAAAAAGAAATGGGACCAGCATTGTGCTTAAATTTGATAAGGCTACTTCCCTGGGAGTGGACTATAAAAATAATTATCTGATGGTTACTGACGACGGCCCCAAAAAACATCTGGTGATGTTTTACGATACCCTTGGTAATCTCAAAAAAACAGTCGGTATTCCCGGCGGAATCTGGCCCAGCCAGGTTGGTGGCAATAAAGCATTGGATGGCGTATTGGACAATGACCTGAAATTCTATTATTTATCGGGTTGTGGTGCCGATACGGTGGGGAACATTTATGTTTCGATGACAGAACCATATTCCAGCAGTGGTGCATGGATACGTTGTTTTAATCCTAAAGGAGATTCACTGCTATGGGAATTGCATAGCCATTTTTTCTGTGATAATACAAGCTTCGATAAGGCCAAAGATGGTACAGAAATATATAGCCAACTCAGAAAATACAAGATGGATTATTCCAGAGAACCGGGACAGCAGGACAAACTGGTGGCATTTACTTTTAATCCTTATTTGAATAATGGAGATAAAAGATTCTCCAGCGGTGCCGGAAATGCCCTGATGCGCCGCATCAATGGGAAAAAATTCCTCTTTTTATGTGGAATGGGCTCCACTGGTTTTGATATATACAAATTTGATTCATTGAATCATGGTGAAGTGGCCATACCTACCGGAATCAGAATAAGCGGGGGTAATTACCAAAGTTCCGTTATCCTCGATTCAACCGGAAATTTCTGGACCGCTAACCATACAAATATTATTTTGCAGAAAGTAACAGGAATAGATGCAAATGCAAACCCTGTGTACGGATTACCGCAAAGTTTCAGCAAGCCCCCACTGTTCGACGATGTGATGGATTGTTGGTATGCCGGTGGAGCAAAAGATGTTATGTACGTGGGTGGTTTTAAGCCAGGTGAAACGGATAAGAACGGATGGATGCAGGTGGGGCGCGTTTTGGCTCGTTATGACAATTGGTTTACCAACCCCACACTGATATGGCACAATGATTCCCTCCCCTTCTACCATCACAATACATTGCCTGTAGGCGGAAGAATTGCAGCAGATGATATTTTTGTTGCCGGCGATTATGTATTCATCGATTATGGTATTTTTAACACTCCCAATCCTGAAAGTAACACTCCTGCTCCTTATAATATTTATAATGTTTCCGATGGGAAATTCGTAGGCGAGATATTTGCAGGTCCCGAAGTTCACAATCAATCTTCGTGGCACGATTTAACGGTTTCCTATGATGTGATGCAACGTTCTAATAAAGAATATATCATCATTTCGGAAGAAAACTGGAAAGCGAAAAATCTCATCTACAGATGGTGTCCAACAGGTGATTGTGGCGATTTCTTTTATCCAAACGTGTCGGCTTATACTTCAAAAAAATACGCCATTAAGGATGGACAAATTCCTGCCGAAATTGTTTTTTTACGGAATAATACTTCATTGGACCAGGCACTTACGGTAGATTACACGCTCAGTGGCACAGCATCTGCCGCTGATTTCACAACGCCGCTCAACGGGAAAATTACTTTTGAGCCGGGAAAGGATACCGCAAGGCTTATCCTTATTCCCGCACTCACGGCAAATAACAACACCAGGAAATTAGTCCTTTCGTTAACCGAAAGCAAAAACTACTGGCTGGCTCAGGATAGCTCCGTTACTTCCGTATTTATGTTTGGCCACACTAAAGCAGTGGTTACAATAAAAACATTGGCTGATACTATTTTGGTAAATGGTTCCGATTCTGCCAAATTTATTGTAACCCGGGACAATGGCATTGGCAATTTGTTCATCAATCTTTCAAAATCAGGCACTGCGGTAAGCAATATCGACTATTATGCTGTGAAGAACCCGCTCTTTATGCCCGAAGGAGCACTCGTGGATTCATTTTATGTGAAGAGTATCCCCGACATCGTATTTAAAGATAATAAATCGTTAACATTTACGATACCAAATGATACCAACTACATCGTATTTGCCAATAATTCCGCATCCCTTGTCATAAAAGGCAACAGGATCATCAGCACCGATTCTTCAGGCGTGCTTACCATTTATAATGCTGCCGACAGTGTTAAGATCGACGGCGAATTCAATGAGAAATGCTGGCAGTTTAAAAATGAAATAACCAAAGAAAACGATGGGTTTAGAAGAAACACTGCCTATTTTGCAAGTACCTGGGATACCACCTATTTATATGTCGGCGTAATTGTAAAGGATGCAAAGGTTGTGGTTGACAATGCCTCGCCATGGGAAAACGACGCCATTGAAATTTATTTGGATGGTGATAACCACAAAGGCAATGCATTTAATAAATACGGCGTACAATATATTGCCGTTGCCGGCGATTTGTTGCCTTTGGGCGTGTACAACTCTACACCTCCAAAAAGCATGAATATAAAACGTAAAAGCAAAATCATTGATGGAGGATATACCCTCGAGATGGCTATTCCCTGGTATATTCTGGGAAAACCTGATATGCTGCAAACCGGCACTAAAATAGGCTTTGATGTATTGGTTGAGGATAATAATGGCTCAGGGCGCGACAACTCCTTCTGCTGGAACGGCGATGGCAATGATTTCCAGAGTAATGCCAAGTACGGAACACTGATTCTCAATGATTCCCTGGGATGGGGACCTCATGTTCCTTATGTCATTCCGGGTTTACCTGTTGTATCGATTACCACAAAAAGCAATAAAATTGTAGAAGGCACTGCCGACATGGCCAACGTGGTTATTGCACGCGACAATTCAGTAGGACCCTTAACCGTGAATTACACGATTTCCGGCACTGTATCGGCAAACGATTACACCCCTCAACTTACAGGATCAGTGGTTATTCCCAATGGTTCAAAATCGGTTGCATTCAACATTCAGGCCATAAAAGATACTATGGCAGAAGGTACAGAAACCCTTATACTGGCACTTACACAGAGCAGCCTTTATGCCTTCGGGAATTCGTTTCAGGTAATGATCAATATAAGCGATAGTGCGAATGGCAGCACTCAAAATACCATTCCACAGGATGGATTAAAAGTTTGGCTAAGGGCCGATAATGGTGTTATCCTCAATGGCTCAAAAGTATCAACATGGCTCGATAATGCAGGTGGCGATAACAATGCAACCCAGCCCGCTGCCGGTTTGCAGCCAACATTGGTTCCGTATGTTGCCAATGGCTATCCTGCCGTCCAATTTAAAGGCACCGGAGATAATTTAAAGTTTAACTTCCCTGTAAACGGGCTTACTAATATGAGTATTTTCACGGTAACCTATGACCGGACAGGCCGCCTGGATGTATGGGGACAATACGCACCTATCGGATGGGGAGAAAGCGGTGGCTGGGGAATTTTATTCCTGGCAGCAGATAATACGAAAGTCGCCTGGAGGTTCGGAACCGGGGAAGCCAGTAATACAAACCTTAATTCCAATACACCATCCGATACTTCAAAATTCGTTATTGCTAATGCCATCATGGACAAAGCCAACGATTATATTTATGTAAATGGTTTATTAATAGGTAGCAAAACAAAAGTGAAAGATACCATCGCCAATTGCGCCGACTATTGTTCACTTGGTATTGGTGGAAACAGCACAAGCTTTAAAGGTATGATTGCAGAAGTGATTGTATATGATGTTTCACTGGATGCCGTAAACCGGTCGAAGGTTGAGGCCTATCTGATTCATAAATACCTGGATGTATTTGATGCCATTGCAGAGATACCCGTTAGCATGCCTCCATTTACAATATACCCAAACCCTGCTGATGGAGAGTCGGTTTACCTGAAAGGCTTATCGGGTCTAAACCATATCAGTATCTATACTATTACCGGGAAACTTATATATAAAACTGTGGTAAATGCAAGCGATGTCGTTAAATTAGGATCCTTAAATCTGCCTCAGGGTGTATATATTATTTCGGCCCAAAATGCAAACGGTATCCGCACCGGTAAACTTTTAGTGCATTAAGCCCTTGCTGGCGCATTAACCTGTTACACTCAGGAGTTGGTGCAATTTAATAGCTCCAATCAGTATATCAACAGAAGCTGTTCCTTTTGGAGCAGCTTTTTGCGTTGAAAAACTGCGAGACACGCGAAAGGATTACCTAAAGTGGGAAAGTTCGCGCGGCAGAGGGGCGAATAACTGTTAGCACTTGCCGATTCACCTTCCGGGCACCTTCCGATTAACTCCGAGCACCTTCCGCTTAACTCAGAGCACCTCCCGCTTAACTCAGAGCACCTTCCGCTTAACTCCGAGCACCTTCCGCTTAACTCAGAGCACCTTCCGCTTAACTCAGAGCACCTCCCGCTTAACTCTGAGCACCTTCCGCTTAACTCCGAGTACCTTCCGCTTAACTCCGAGCACCTTCCGCTTAACTCAGAGCACCTCCCGCTTAACTCTGAGCACCTTCCGCTTAACTCCGAGCACCTCCGGAATAACTCCTAGCACCTCACGAATAACTCCGGGCAACTACGGATTAACTCTAAGCGCCTCATGAATAACTGTTCGCACCTCATGAATTGCTGTTAGCCGGTGAGCCGTTGGGCCTCCAGGTGCACCTTTCACACCACTGTATCCCGATACGCTTTACTATCGGGACAGGCTGTACGGTTCTTCCCGAAAAATCGGGACAGGCTGTATACAACGGTTCATTAAGAGTGGAGCAGTTTTCTGGTAGTGTTCGAGGGCCTCTAACAGAAGGCGAAAAACCATTTAGACGATAATGTTCCAAAATTTAGAGACAGTTTTACTATACGGTGGACAGGGAAAAGAAAATGAATTACCACCATTAAACAGGAATATGAGCGGTCTGCATGTCCCGGCGATTATTCCTATTTATAAGGTTGCTGAATCCCTATTGTTCTAATTTCGTTTTTTCTCTTTCAATAAATGTTTTTAAATCAGTTGGAGTTTTCCCTGTCAATTGTTTATAAAAACCAGAAATATTCGGCTCTTTCTGAAATCTTGGCAAAAAATGAAGCAGAATCATTACTATAATCATTCCGTTTTTCATTCCTTCAAGTTTTTTAATCCTGAAAAATCTGAACGGATTTACATTTCTATATTTAATCGGCGTGTCTATTGCATTATTTATCAGGGAGGTCACTTTTTCAAAACTCTCATTTTCTAATCCGGTTATCTCAAAAGCTTGATTTTTATATTCAACAAACTTGTCAAGTAGAATTGCACCTGCCTCTCCAATATTTTCAATATCAATCCAGTTGAATTTTGCTTTACCTGATGGTAAAATTATCTCACGTTTCGTTCTTATATCTTCAATCAGTGTCGTTGTTAAATTTTGCATAAAGTAAGCCGGCCTGAGAAAAATGTAATCAAGTTCATATTCTTTTATCAATTGCTCAATTTTATTGTGAGGTATCACTTTGCTTTTTTCGACACCTTGTACTGATAAAAAAACAATCTCCCTGATATTGCTTTTACTAATTTTTTCAATCAAAGGTCTGAAATATTTATCTACGTCCGAAATATGCGGAGGTCGTAAAAGGAAAATCCTGTCAATATCAGATAATGCCGTTTCAAACGTATCAGAGTCCTCAAAATCAAAGTGAACAAAGTTTAAATTTGAGTATTCCTTAAAAATCTGCTTAGCCTTATCAATATTTCTGACACCTGCTATTATTTTATTCGAAGTATCAATTTTATTTAGAAATCGAATCACCTCAAATCCTATATTTCCTGTCGCTCCTGTAATTAATATGTTACTCATTTGTAGTGTCTTGTTTTTTACCGGAATAGGATGGCCATTTTTCCTGGTCAAATTAAATGGTAAAATTAGGCGATTCAGGTTTTTAATCCACCTGAATCGCCTTTTTTATCATTTGGTGTTTGGCTGGCTTTATCTACAAATGATAAATGGTTGGTTCGTTTATTTTACAATCAACCACTTGTTTTCAATCTGCAACCAGTTTGCTTACAAAACATTTATTCCCGTAAAATATGTTTAAACTATAAATTCCTTTTTTCAAATCAGAGTTACAATCCAGGGCACCGGAAACGGAATACTTTTTAGAGAAAACTTTTTTACCCGAAAGATCAATAATTTCAACCCGGCATTCCCCGTTCAGGCCTTGAATGGTAAACTTTCCGTTATGCGCCGGGTTGGGAAATATAGCAAGCTTACTTTGAACAACATTTTCAACATCTGTATTTAGAATTACTGAGATATTAATTATGCTGCTTGTGGTGTTCAAACCTTCATTATCATATGCAATAGCCTTTACCTTATGTGAGCCTGCCGGAAGTGAAGTAAGGGAAAAGGTAAAGGGAAGTTCTGTCTTTTCGGCTTTCTTAAGATTATCCACAAAAAGTTCAACTTTGCTTATTAAACCATCATCAGTAGCTTCGACCAGGAATTCATTGGCGATATTCCCGTTTAGCACTGAATTATTCAATGGAGAAACAATGGATACCACAGGTGCTTTATTAATTTGCACCAACAGGCTGTTGCTTTCTGCCGAAATGTTTCCCATCAGGTCGAATGCCTTAACGGTAAATAAACACGACTGACCTGCTTTAAGACCAGCAACAGTAGTTATGGTGTCATTAATCGTCATCACAGCCACCCCGTTGTTGTATATCTTATATTCCTTAATTCCGCTATTATCGAAAGATGGCTGCCATTTAAGCGTGGCCGAATTATTTGTTTTCTTATCCAGCTGAAGATTTAACGGCGCTGAGGGATTTATTGTATCGTGTTCAACAATGGTAATATAATCCAGGTTAAACCCGGCATTTATCATCTGTACTTTTAGCTGTTGTATGCCAGCCTTTAGAAATACTTTATTTTTCGCACTCAAAGTCCAGATATCCCAGTTGCTTGTTCCCGGGTAAGGTATTGTGAAATTGGTATTACCATTGCTAAATGCGAGTGACAGATTACCGCTGCCTCCTGCTGTCATAATAACCAGATCATAATATCCATCCTTACGAATATCAATTGTGTACCTCTGCCATTCGCCAATCTCAGTCCAGCCAACATAATATCCATCAGGCGTACTTGCAATGTCAACACCTTCATCAGGGCGAAAATCCTTGCCTTTATTTTCAATCCCTGTATCATGGTAAGCAACACCCTCACCGCCGAAATCAAAATACTCTGCTTCTATTTTTCCCGGAATCGCAATTGGTGTACCAAGATACGGCCCATCAGCTAATGTTTTAACATTTAATAGATTGCTTGGATCAGATAAATTAAGACTCTTATCGAACGCCAGTACGCTAAAACTATAAGGCGTATCCGGCAACAAGCCCATAGCTTTATACACTGTGTCAGCTCCGCCCGAAACGTATGCAACCTCCCCGTTGCGCAGGATTTTATATCCCGCAAGGAAACGGTCATCAATAGACTTATTCCAGCGAAGTGTTATATAGGTAGTCCCCGTATCAATTGCACTGAGCATTGCAGGAGCGGATGGTTTTGTAACATCAGGCGTTTTCACATAAACCCGGTAAGGATAGGTTGTAGCGGATAAACCGTCGTTGTCGTATGCTTTTGCCAGCAAATAGTAAGTTCCTTCGGAAATGTTGTTCCAGCTGAAAGTGAGAGAGCTGCCGGTTGAACTTGCCAGTAAAAGCGTATCAGCAAATAGCTGTATGCTGTCGATTGTGCCGTTTAAATCCTCTGCCGTAACCTGAACAGTAAGAGTGCCCCCGGGTTGAACCATACTTTTATTTTCGAGGCCTATAAACTGTACCGAAGGAGCACCTTGTTTGCTATTGCCATCAGGAGACCATCTGAAAATAACACTTTTCATTTTATAATCATCCTCAATGGCAACGATGTATTCACCATTTGAACGTTTTATGGCATTCAATCCATAAGGAATATCTACCCAGCCTGTGTTTTCAGGACCGCCGACAACCGTTCCTGCTTCCATACTTCCTATAGCAGAAAAATCAGCTGTTGAATACACTTTAATTCTGGATTTGGAAGTTCCTCCACACGTAAAAACATACGCGCCGGCAACAGCAACGGATTGGTTATAACCACTGGCCCACGGTAATTCGCCTGATGCTGCTGCATTTCGGTTTCCCTTGCTCCAGTTGTCGTACCGGGCAATTGTATTACCAATACGACCACAGCCATCCCGCCCTGAAATACAACCGGTGAGGTACATTTTATCCTGATCTTCATCATAAAGTATCCTGCTGACGGAATTGAAAGGCGCCGGTATAGGGTATTCTTCAACCTTTCCATAAACGAGGTCGCCGTTTGCTTCAATTGCCATGAGCGGTGTTTTTTTTAGTCTGCCGTCACTGCTTTCCCAGTAATCGCCATTTTTATCAACACAAAAAGCAATACTGCCATTAAGCTTAAGATAAGCTGCCTGAGAGGCAACCTTGCTATTGAATTTAAATACGTATGGTGTAATGCCGTACATAGAGGCGGAAAACAAATACATCTCACCTTCAATGATACGAGGCCACATGCTGGTAAAATCATGCCCAAGTGCGGAATAAAAATTCCTTGGATCGGAAGGGTTTTTGATGCGGTCCTGTGTATAAGCATACATATTCCATTCAGAGCCGGGAGTGAGACTGTCATAGTTCATTGTCATGATCTCGTTTTTCCCGTACAGGAAACGCCCATCTGAGTAGCGATCAAAGTTCATTACATCTACAAAATTGGCAGCATTCAATTCCCAATTGAGTTCGCCCGATGGTTTTAATGACCGGATCACGCTTCCGTCCTCGCCAAGAACTACATAAATATTACCCTGCGAATCAGTTCCGGTACCTTTCAATGCCCAGAATTTCATTGGTGTAATGATGCCAGCGTCCCCGGAACTTATTCCACCTTCCTGCCCAAAACTTTTTACCAGCACCGGAGATGCTGATACGTCAAAAAAATGTACCTGGTGCCTGGGACCATCGTCAGCCACCATAAGGTTACTGGCAATCCGGTCGATCGACAGACACACCGGGCGCCATTCATCATAAAGCATAATGGAATCGGACTGCTTTATTCCATTTGAGTTGTATTTTAAAATACGGGGCCTATAGGCAGTATCATACACAAGCCATTTTCGCTCGAACCGGTCCTCTGGCAGCTTACCCCCGCTTACCACCCATACATTATTCGCTTCATCTACTGCTATTGCACCGGGATCTTTTATTACCCATGTTTTCAACATGGTTCCGTTAGTCAGATTGTAAAGTGTCACTTTTCCGGCCACATTATCTGAAACGGCAAGGATGGATGAACTGGCTGCAATAAACGAAGGATTCGAGCCGGTATTGATGGTTTGGTTTGCATCTGTACCCGAAAAGTTATACCGTTTTACTGAAGCGCCGCTCTGAGAATATACATAGCTGTCGTTCACTGTAATTGCAAACCCGCTGTTACCGATCCTACCTATGCCTTTCCCGTTCTGGTATATTCCGGAAGTTTTCCCGGCTTCATCCCAATGGGCTGTGGTGTAAACTTTTCCTTCGGCGTTTACAGCAGCGCTCAGCATATATCCCTGAACCCAATCCGTTTTACCGCTGAAAGTATTGCCTGCCCATGTTGTACTGTAAATACCCGGAAGGGTTTGGGCCACAACTGCAATTTTTGAAACTAACGCTATACACGTTAGTAATGAAATCAATATAAAATGATTATTTTTCATATCTTTTAATTTAAAAGTAGTTATTTGTTTATTGGCTGAAAGATTTTATCTGACATATGGGAAAGTCCTTTGTTCGTTCCTATCCACACCGATCCATCTTTATCTTCTGCCATGCAAAACACAGTATTATCGGCTAATCCGTTGCTGTTGGTGTAGTTGGTCCATGTACCATTTAGCAGCACAAATACGCCGTTTTCGGTGCCAGCCCAGATTGTTTTGTTACTGAATTCGTAAACGCAGTGAACCCGTTCCCCTCTTAAGGAATACTCGAACAATCCGTTTTTTGTTGCTCCTTTATTGCGGGTAAGACCTTTTACGGAACCAAACCATATTGAACTGTCAGCGGCGGCAAACACACAAAAAATGGTATCGGTGGTTAATTCACCATTATAGTTGGAGTGAGGGTTATCGGCCCCACCCAACATCTGCGAAGCGCCGGTGATCGCATCCGTTTGCGGGTTATATTTCACATGGTATAGGTAAGAGCCGTAAGTACCAAAAAAAGCATCGTTCTTGCGAAAGGCCATGCTGTGCACATTCGATATAGTCACAAGGTTGTTGCTGATAGCCTTGTTTTGCATCCATTTGTTTCCATCATACATCGATAAGCCAGCGGGTGTACCAAACCAGTTTCTTTGACCCATTCCTGTATTGA